>CAYPBC010000233.1:0-4362 GCA_964408845.1 uncultured Thermoanaerobaculia bacterium | reverse complement strand
AACGCCGAGGTCTACGCCGACGGCGTCGCCGAGCAGATCATGGGCGCGGTGCTGTCGAAATCAGGCTGGAAACGCTCCGACTTCGTGGTCTCGACCAAGATCTTCTGGGGCGGCGACGGTCCCAACGACCGCGGACTGTCGCGCAAGCATGTGGTCGAGGGAACCGATGCGGCGCTGGCACGGCTCCAGCTCGATTACGTGGATCTGATTTTCTGCCACCGCCCGGACTTCCATACTCCGGTCGAGGAGACGGTGCGCGCGATGAACCATGTCATCAACCAGGGCAAGGCCCTCTACTGGGGCACCAGCGAGTGGCCGGCCGAGCGCATCCTCGAGGCCCACCACGTGGCGCGCCGCGAACGGCTGATCCCACCCCAGATGGAACAGCCGCAGTACAACCTCTTTCACCGCGACCGGGTGGAGCGCGAGTATGCGCCGCTTTTTGAGCGTATCGGCCTCGGCACCACGATCTGGAGCCCGCTGGCGAGCGGCCTTCTCACCGGCAAGTACAACGATGGCGTCCCTCCGGACACCCGCACCACAATCGAGGGTTACGAGTGGCTTCGTTCGCGGGTCGCGGGAGAAATGGTCGAGGAGACGATCGCCAAGCTGCGACAAATAGCACCCATCGCCGAGGAGCTCGACTGCACCATGGCGCAGCTCGCCATCGCATGGTGCCTCACAAACCCCAACGTGAGCACGGTCATCACCGGTGCATCACGTCCCGAACAGGTGCGGGAAAACATGAAGGCGATCGACGTGTACGAACGCCTGACGCCGGACGTGATCGGGAGGATCGAGGCCGTCATCGACAACAAGCCGGAGCAGGAGCCGGATCTGCGGTGACGTTGGAACGTTTGAACGTTGAATGTTTGATCGTTCCCGCCCGCCCCCGGACAGGGGCTAACGTTCTAACGTTGAACGTTTTCCGGCCGGTGCCCGCCGCCTGCCACTCCTGCGGGTCGCCGCCCTCGGCTCGGTCAGCTCGAAGTACTGATCCACCGCCACGTTCCAAAAAATCTGCACTGTGCCACTCGGCCAACGCACAACGAGCTTTTCCACCACCGTCGCCGCGCCGAGGCCGAACTCCAGCGGGAGGCTGTTTTGGGAACCCCTTCCGGCGCCGCCGCTCACCTCCTGAACCATCGCCCCTACCGCCGTTCTCACGACCACCCGGGCGCCAATCGCGCTGGCGTTGGAGGCCATTCCTCTGAGCCGCAGACCGAGCCAGTGGTTCCCGGTGGCGGTGTCGTTGCGCCACAACCGGGTCGCCTGGCCCGCGTCGGCGGTCACGACGAGGTCGAGATCGCCGTCGTTGTCGAAATCAGCAAAGGCGACTCCACGCCCGTCGAAATCACCGCCGCCGATGGCTGCCGTGATGTCGGAAAAGGAGCCGTCGCGGTCATTTTGAAAGAGCACGTTCGGCGACGTTGAATCATCGAAGCCGTTGGTGATGAAGAAGTCCTGCCAGCCGTCGAGATCCACATCGCCGGCGTTGACGCTGATCCCCCAACCCCGTGGGTCGTCGGTTCCAGAAGCCAGGGCGACGTTGTCGAACTCCAGCCCGCCGCGATTTTCGTACATCGCGTTGGACACCTGTGGCCACGAGGTCCAGTAAAGGTCGAAATCAAGGTCGTTGTCGGCGTCGAACGCGGCCACGCCCATGCCGAGCCCGCGCTTGGTGAGGCCCGCGGATGTTGCGATGTCAGTAAACTCCCCGCCGTCGTTCAGGTAGAGGTTGCTCAGGTCGTTGCTCCGGTTGCCGGTGAAGAGATCGGGCCAGCCGTTGTTGTCTATATCCACCGCCACCACCCCCACCCCCTGGTCGCTCTGATCCACGCCGAGTTCGCCGGCGACGTTTCGGAAGCGCAGGCCTCCCTCGTTGTGGTACAGGATGTTGGGTCCGATGGCGAGGACGAAGATGTCGAGCAGCCCATCGCGGTCGTAATCCACAAAGGCCATGCCTCGGCTCGAGCGTTCGATAGTCGTACCTGCCGTTGTCGTGATATCGGTAAAACGATAGGCGCCGCCCAGACCGACCGGCCCGTCGTTTCGGTACAGGACGTCGGGCCCGTCGTTGAAATTGACGACGTAGAGATCGAGATCACCGTCGTTGTCGAGATCGCCAAAGGCGGTGCCGACGCCAAAGAGCGAGTTACCGACCCCGGCGGCACTCGTGACATCGGTGAAAGCGCCACGACCGTCGTTGCGAAAGAGCCGGTTGCTCCCATCGCCGGTCAGGTACAGATCCTCATCGCCGTCGTTGTCGTAGTCGCCCCATGCCACCGACTCGATCAAAACACCGGTCAACGCGATGCCCGCCCTCCCGGTGATGTCCGTGAAGACCACCTGAGACGCGGCGGGCGACGCCGCCGATGTGAAGAGAATAGCTGCCGACGCGACGTGGCTCAGTTTGCTGATCATCGATACCTCCGATCTGTTCTTTTCGTGTGGTTCGGGCAGAGTTACACAGATTCACCAGGGCATATTGACGACCCGGACGGGCCGCCGTAGCATGAGAGGTCGATTACGCCAAACAACGACACAGTGAGTAGCGGAAGGAGGTTCAGATGATCGCTAGATACCACAGACACGCTCTTCTGGTGGCGGCCGCACTCTTGATCATTCCCTCGTTGACCTGGGGCTCGGGCTTCGCCCTCTTCGAGCACGGCAACCGGGCGATGGCCATGGGAGGCGCGTTCACCGCGGTGGCCGACGACCCGTCGGCCCTGTTCTGGAACCCGGCCGGGATGGCTTTTCAGACCGACGAGGGCATCCAGGTGATGTTCGGCGCCACCCTCATCGCACCCGAGCAGATTTTCTACGGCGAGTCGCCCTATCCCGGGGAGGGATACGTCGCCGATCAGGTCGAGCAGACCTTTCCTCCCGCCCATCTGTATCTCGGGATTCCGATCAACGACCGCCTCGAGGTCAGCTTTTCAATCTCGAGCCCATTTGGTCTCGGCACCGAGTGGGATGAGGACTTCCTCGGCCGCTACATCGCCAAAAAAACCGACATCACGAACTTCGACCTCGGCGTCAGCATGGCCTACCAGCTGAGCGAGAAATTTGCCTTCGGCATCGGCGTCGACTACATGATGAGCACCATCGAGCTCCATCAAACGGCGGGGCTGATCAACCCGTTCAACCAGCAGCTCAGCGACGTCGCGGAGGGAACGCTCGAAACCACCGGCATCAACTCGGGCTTTGCCTGGAATGTGGGCCTGTTGTGGAAGATCGGGGGCGGGTTCACGCTCGGCGGAGTCTACCGCTCCGGTTTCACCATCGACTACGAAGGGGACGGCGATTTCACTCAGATTCCGACAGGCTACCCCGAGTTCGACGCCGTCATCGCCTCGTTCCTTCCATTCGACGACAAGGTGCCGATCACGACCTCGATCGAGTTTCCGGACTTCTGGACGATCGGGCTTTCGTGGCAGAACGAAAAGTTGACGCTCTCCGGCCAGTACGGGGTCATGGGTTGGTCCTCCTTCGATCAGCTCACCATCGTCTTTCCCGAAAACCCCGAGCTCAGCACCACCATCCCCGAAAACTACGAGAATGCCGCACAGTACCGGATCGGCGGCGAGTATCGCGCCAGCCAGCACGTCGCCATCCAGCTCGGCTACCTCTTCGACGAGACCGGACAACCGGTCGAGTCGATGTCACCGCTGCTCGGCGACGGCGACCGCACCGGCTACTCGGCGGGGTTCAGCTATTACACCGATCGGTTCCGGGTCGATTTCGGTTACATGCACCTCGAGACCGATCCTCGGTCCACCGGGGGCCATTCGATCGACGGCTTCGAAGGCACCTATGACGACGGCAAGGCCCACCTCGCCGGCGCGACCTTCACCATCAAGTTCTGAAAAGGAGGACGCCAATGAAAAAGACAATTCTCATGACCTGCATGGTGGCGCTCCTCGCGGCGGCGCCGGCCATGGCTCAAGTCGACCTCAGCAACTATGTCGCCCTCGGAGACAGCCTCACCGCGGGGTTTGCTTCGGGCGCGTTGATGGACTTCTACCAGGATCGCTCATACCCGGCCGTCCTTGCGTCGCAGGCCGGGGCCACCGAATTCGAACAACCGCTGGTTTCGGAGCCGGGTTTTCCGCCTATTCTTGAGCTTGTGCACCTGGTACCGGCGCCAGTGATCCAGCCGGTGGGCCTCGTCCCCGGGCTCCCGGTCAACGCGGCTCTCCCGCGGCCATACAACAATCTCGGCGTGCCCGGCGCCAAACTAGAGGACATGCTCTTCGCCACCGGCGACATCAATAACCTGCTCGCTGGCAACTTCGACAACGTCATGAACGACCTGATCCTCCGGGACGGTATCCACACCGCCCTCGAGCTGGCCATCGG
>CAYPBC010000232.1:0-4372 GCA_964408845.1 uncultured Thermoanaerobaculia bacterium | reverse complement strand
TCAGGGAGCCCGAGCCCGTGCCTTCGTTGACCGGAGGACCACCCGGGTCTGTCGGCACAACGTAGTAGAATTCTGGGCCCTCGCTGGGAATCCAGAGGAGCCATTCAACGGCCTGGGCCGGTGGGGTGGTGTTCCAATCCAGATGGGTGCCGGCGAGTTTGGCCGACCAGACCGGGTTCGCATTGGTGACGGTCGCGCTCAGGGTGTTGCCGGAGATCGACAGGGCGCTGATAGAGAGATCAGCGCAGACCGGCTGGTCGCGCGGCGTCGAGGTCGCGGTGGCGGTCGGGGTCGATGTTGCCGTCGGCGTCGAGGTCTCGGTCGGCGTCAGGGTGTGGGTGTGGGTCAGGGTGTGGGTCAGGGTTGGGGTGTAGGTTACGGTGGCGGTCGGCGTCGGCAGGAGGTCGTTGCAGACGCGCGACCTCTGCTGCTCCACCGGGTCGACCCAGAGCACCCAGTCGGTCGCAATGTTGCCGTCGTAGTCCTGGTCGTCGCCGCCGCCGTCGTAGTTGTCGGCGCCCAAATCGGCGATCGCCTCATTGCCGACCAGGGTCTCGTCGCCGCTCGAGGGCACGCCGTCGGGGTCGGTGATGCCGAGGGGGTGGTTGGGATTGCCGGCGACGGTCTCGGGTATCTCGAGCTTCACCCGGCGCATGAGCTGGCGGGTCTCATCGCTCAGGGGAACAGGCTCGGTCCATCTGGATCTGCAGGCGCCGGGGTCATCGGGTATGTCGTCGTCGTCGGCGTCCCAGAAGTCGTCGGTGGGGTCGCAGCGTTCGAAGTCGTAGGCCCAGGTCTCGGGGATCAGCTGGCCAGCCAGGGCGTGGCCGATGGGAAAACGCTCCCCCAGGGTGTAGAAGGGGAAGACGAAGCGGGGCGCATACGCGTCCGAGCACATCAACGAGCCGTTCCGTGGGTCTCTGAAGCAGGTGCCGAAGTAGATCGGCAGGCGATCGAAGGGCATGGTGTAGTCCACATCGTAGGCGCGGATCGGACCGAAGCGGTCGGGCGGCGTGGTCGCCGCCGGGTCGAACCAGGGGGTGTAGCCGATGAGAGCATCCTTGAGGATGTCGGCGGGGTTGCCGAGCAACTCGCCGCCAAGCCGCTCGTTGTAGCCGATGCGGTAGGCGTATTGGGGCTCGACCAGCCGGAAGCGGTCTGCCTCCTTTGCCTCATACACCCAATGCTTCCGGGGCACGGCGTTGATCGCGCCAACGCCGACGGAGGGCTCGGGCAACGCCTGGGCGTACCAGGCGAGGGCGAAGTTCGCCTCCGTCGAGCCCAGGAACTCGCCCAGCACCGTCTTGGCGACGCCCATGCGTGAGTAGGGGTCGTCGCCCGCGCCGGGCACCATCCCGTAGGGACGGGGCGCGGCAAGATCGCCCCTTGTGATGAGCTCGGGGCTGCCGACCATCGACCCCGAAGAGTCGAGTACGAAGAGGATGTTCGGCCGCGCCCGGCGTTCGCGCAGGAAGTCCCGGTCGTCGGCCATCGCCTGACCGGCGACACAGAGTGCCAGGACCAGCGCCGGCCATACCGTGCTTCGACTCAGTTTCAGGCTCATGACTGCCCCCTCGACGCGCACATCAGTAACATTGGACGACCGGCACGAACTGCTCCTCCATAAAGGGGAAGGAGGCGACGTCCGCCTCGACCGCCGCACGGGTCAGTCCCCCCCCGAGGCCGCCGATTCCACGATCGGCGTCACTGCGCAGGTGAAAGTGCCGGGTCTGGAATTCCGGAAACGAAGACGGCACACCGTTGGCAAAGACCGGGGTCGCCGGCTGGGTTTCGCAGAAATCGCTCACGGTAACCTCGAACTGCCCCTTGAGCAGACCCGGCAGACCCGGGTCGTCGATGAGATTGAAGGTGCCGGGAGCGCTGATCACCCCCTGCTGGATCATGTGGATCTGCAACATGGCGCCCGCGTCAGCCGCGTACAGGGCCTTGGTCACCCAACGGTCGGTGCCCGCTGCCTGCAGCCCGAGGGAGGTCTGCAGCAAGAGGCCCATACCGAGAAAGACCAGCACCACGGATACCAGCAGGGTCAGGATCAGGGCCGAGCCCCGCTCGCCGTCGCGATGCCTCGGGTCCTGGTTGGTGATGGGCTCAGTCAGCATCGTCTCTCCCTCACAGCAGATAGTTGCGCAGCGCCGCCTCGACGTCGATGCGCCGCCACTTGGCGGCGCGGTCGAAGTTGCCGACGACCATGTCGTGGACGCCGGAGCTGTTGTCGAAGGTGGCCACGGGCTCGGTCCATTCCTGGACCCCAAAGGGCGTGCGCCCGAGCACGGTGATGCGCGTGGCGAGCACCCGGTTTCCCACGATCTGGGCGACGGCCGGCGCGGGCAGCCAGACGTCGATCTGGCCGTCGTTGTCCGTGTCGACGCCCAGCGATACCTGCAGGCCGCCGATGTTGACCGCCACCGGCTGCGGCGTGGCGCCGCCCGCGTCGGCGTCGGCGCGCAGTCGCATCAGGGTAAAATCGGGTCGCACATAGTAGGTGTAGGACTCGAGGATTCCGACGCGGTAGGTGTTGAAGGGAATCGGATCGACCGTCACCCCTGCCGGGTTGAGATCGGACCACCAGGCGTCGCCTCCGTCGAAACGGATCTGCAGCTCCCGGTCAGGGGCGGACCCGGTCAGATCCGAGCTCGCGAGCACCTGGCCGACCGCGTACTGGCCCTGGTCCATGTTGCCCATGAAGACGATGCCGCGGCCCTCGAAGAGATCCGAACCGCTGGAGTACCTGTCGAGGTTGTTGATCAGCACCCCACCCCTGGACTCCTGGACCAGGACGTAATCGGTTCCGGATTCAACGATGTCGGTTCGATTGATGAAGAAGGGAGAGACCTCGAAAAAGCCGCGCACGGTGAGCATGTCGCTGCCGGGAAGCACGGTGACGTCGCCGAACGCGGTGGTGACGGTGCCGGTCTGGTTGGAGAGGAGCTCGCCCATCACCCAGGTGTCGGTGCCGCCGATGTTGGCGGCGAAGGGGAGCACCGCGCCGCCCATCATGCGCGTGGTGCGCATGATGTGATAGGCCGCGAAACGGACGTTCTCCTGGGTGTCCGCGAGGGCGGTCTCGAGCTTCGACACCTTGGCGGAGGTGTCGAGGAGATTGAGGATGCCGATCATGATCATCGCGAAGATGGCCGTCGTGACCATAACCTCGAGCAGGGTGAAACCGCGGTTGTTCTTCTCCATGGTGATCATCCCGGGATTTTCAGGGCCGAGACGGTGAGGACCCGCCGGCCGAGGAGAGTGTTCTTGGTCGAGGCGACCGTCATCGTGATTCGCTTCAGATTGGTGGGATTCTGGGCCGACGGCAGCGGCCACACGCCCACGGCTTCGGTCCAGTTTTCGACGTGATAATCATCCACGGTGTACTCGATGGTGATAAAGGAGTTCTGGGTCGCCCAGGTGGCCGGCGTGCCGGCGGTGTCGTCGAGGGTGGCGTCTGCGAACGTCCGCGCCTGCAGCGCCTCCATCGCCCAGCGGGCCTCGGCCGACAGCACCGCGTAGTCGTGGGCGGTTGCATTGACCACCATCGAATGCGAAAACAGCCCGGCTATGCCGAGCGCGACGAAGCTCAGGATCGCGACCGCGATGAGGATCTCGACGAATGAGAAACCGGCCGGCCGGCCGGGGGACCGTGTGTCGTTGCCCATCAGTATCTCCACCACTTCAGTTCCGTCGTCCACTCACTTTCGACCGGGTCCCACATCTCCTGGACTACCGTGCCCGCGCCGGCGTTGATTGTGAGGCGGATGTCGTTGAACTTTCTGTCGCCGATCACCACCGCCCCGGTGCCGACGCCGACATCTCCGTTGACATTGGTGATCCCCGTCCCGTTGGGCAGGAAGACGACTCCCAGCTCCGTGCCCGCAAGCCCGAAGAGATCGAGGCTGCCGGCGCCGTCGGGCTCGAGGGTGATGACATTGCCGACCTTGTGCCCCACCGTCCACTGTTTGATGATCTCCTCGCCGGCGGACGAACCGTCGCCGTTGTCATCGACCCAGGCGACGATGGTGCCGCCCTCTTGCTCCGCATCGTCGTTGAGAATCTTGACCGCAACCCGGCGGCTGTTCTTGACCGCGTGAATGCGTGAGAACATCACCGCCATCTGAACCTTCTTCACCTCTCCCGTCAGGTCCGCCCGAACGATGGTTCGTTGCAGGTTGGGCAGGCTGATCCCGACAATGAGAGCGATGAAAACCAGGACCACCATCATCTCGACGAGCGTGAACCCACGTTCTCCGGAGCGACGGCTACCAGCGGTCTGCGAAACTGTTCTAGCCCGCATTTCTCCCCAGCTTTCGTCGCGAGGGCGGCGAGGTGCCGTGCCCAGTGGGGTTTTCGACCTGAGGGG
>CAYPBC010000231.1:0-4375 GCA_964408845.1 uncultured Thermoanaerobaculia bacterium | reverse complement strand
GCCGTGCCCAGTGGAGTTTTCGATCTGAGGGGCGCGGAGGCGTACTTGACAGTACGTCGAGCACCCCGAAGTGAGATAACACCGCTGGGCACGGCACCTCGCCGATCGCAGTAGACACCCGGTCAGGGGTGCGGGTTCATAGCGGTTCGTATAACGTCCGTCGCTGCCTCGGCTCATATCCCGCTGTGCGGATGATCCGCTCCATGTCGCCCTGCGACATTCGATATCGAGTGCCGGCGGCGGAAACGACATTCTCCTCGAGCATGATCGAACCCAGATCGTCCGCGCCGAAGAAGAGGGAAACCTGACCCATCTTGGGCCCCTGAGTGACCCACGATCCCTGAACGTGGTCGATGTTGTCCAGAGCCAACCTCGAGATCGCGAGGGTTCGCAGGTAATCGAATCCGCCGGATGGTTCAACTTCACCTTCGAGGTCAGTGCTCGCAGCCTGAAATGTCCAGGGAATGAAGGCTGTAAACCCGCCGGTGGCGTCCTGCACATCGCGAACTCCGAGCAGGTGCTCCACCCGCGCTGCCGTCGTTTCACCAACACCGAACATCATGGTCGCGGTGGTCCGCAGTCCATGATCGTGCGCCACGCGGTGCACGTGAAGCCACTGCTCGGTCGATGCCTTGGCGCGCGACCAGATCCGGCGCCGGGTCTCATCCTCGAGGATCTCGGCGCCGCCCCCGGGTATCGATTCGAGACCGGCCGCCACAAGCCGATCGATGACCGCGCTCACAGGCAACCGCTCGAGTTTCGCGAGATACCAGATCTCCGGCACCGAGAACGCGTGAAGATGTATCTGGGGAAAGGCCCGCCTGAGATCTCCAAGCAACGTTTCGTAAAAGTCGATGCGCAGCTTGGGGTGAACGCCGCCCTGGAGGAGAATGCCTGTGCCACCTGCGGCAACCGTCTCCGCGACCTTGGCCGCAATCTCATCAAAAGGAAGAACGTAGGCATCCTGGTCGTTAAATCTTCGGTAGAAGGCGCAGAAGCGGCAACGGTAGACGCAAATGTTGGTGTAATTGATGTTGCGATCAATGATGTAGGAGGCAACCCGGTCCGGATTTTTTCGCCGCCGAACCGCGTCCGCGGTCTGGCCGAGTTCGAGCAGGCCACCGCGGTCAAAGAGTGCGAGGATCTCGGGGCCGTTCAGGCGTTGCCCTTCGGCGGCCTTGTCGAGGATAAAATCGGTAGATTGCGTCATCACACTCTCTAACAACTTTGAACGCCCCAACGTTCCCGGAGCGGGCTTTACGGCTTTACGGCTTTACGGCGAAGACAATCGGGATTCGCATCGGCATTGTCAAGCCTATGTGCCGTCCTGCCGAATAGCCGCAAGGCCTCAGCCCTGAGACATGGCCTCCAGAAACTCCTTGTTGTCCTCGGATTTGGAAAGGCGCTCGAGCAGCAGCTCCATTGCCTCCACGGAGGAGAGAGATGACAGCACCTTGCGTAGCACCCAGATCCGGCGCAGCTCCCACTCGTCGATTAAGAGCTCTTCCTTGCGGGTGCCCGACTTGTGGATGTCGACGGACGGGAAGACTCGGCGTTCGACGAGCTTGCGATCGAGATGAACCTCCATGTTCCCCGTGCCCTTGAACTCCTCGAAGATGACGTCGTCCATTCGCGATCCTGTGTCAACAAGGGCGGTACCGACAATGGTAAGGCTGCCTCCCTCTTCGATGTTGCGCGCGGCGCCGAAAAACCGCTTGGGCTTTTGCAGGGCGTTTGAGTCGACGCCGCCGGATAGCACCTTGCCCGAGGGAGGCACAACAATGTTGTACGCCCGCGCCAACCGAGTGATGGAATCGAGCAGTATGACCACGTCCTTCTTGTGCTCGACCAGGCGTTTTGCCTTTTCGATCACCATCTCGGCAACCTGGACGTGACGGGTTGCGGGCTCGTCGAAGGTCGACGAGATGACCTCGCCCTTGACCGACCGTTCCATGTCGGTGACCTCCTCCGGCCGCTCGTCGATGAGGAGAACGATCAGGGTCACCTCGGCGTCGTTCGCCGTAATCGAGTTTGCGATCGCCTGTAACATCATCGTCTTGCCGGTGCGTGGGGGCGCCACCAGCAAACCGCGCTGTCCCTTACCCAGGGGGGTCACGAGATCCATCACCCGCGAGGTCATGTTGTCGGCCATCTCGAGTCGCAACCATTCCTCGGGATAGAGCGGAGTGAGGTTGTCGAAGTGGACCTTCTCCATCGCCACGTCCGGTGGCTCGAAGTTGATCGCTTCGACCTTGATGAGAGCGAAGTACCGCTCGCCCTCCTTGGGAGGCCGGATCTGGCCCGAAACGGTGTCGCCGGTGTGAAGATTGAAACGGCGAATCTGGGACGGTGAGACATAGATGTCGTCCGGACCCGGAAGGTAGTTGTACTCCGGTGCGCGCAGGAACCCGAATCCCTCAGGCAGAACCTCCAGCACGCCCTCCCCGAAAATAAGTCCTTCGGCCTCGGTCTGATGTTGGAGGATGCTGAAGATGAGGTCTTGACGGCGCATGCCGGCAGGGTTTTCGACGCCCAAAGATTTGGCGGCCGAGCCCAACTTGCTGATGCTCATCTCCTTGAGCTGGTTGAGGTCGAGACGTCCCTCGGGGGGCGGTTCCTGTGCCGGCTCGCTGTCGACGGTTTCTTCCTCAAGGTCGAGCGGGATCACTACCGCTTCGTCTTTTTCGATCTTCTTTTTGTTGCTAGGCATCTTGATCTCTCCGTTGCTGTTCTCTCCAGCGGCTTACCATGTCGTCAATACTGCGGAGCAGCTCGCGCCGCCCTTCACCGGTGCGGATACTCACCGCCATCGGTGGAACGTGTAGTCCGAGCTCCCGCTGCACGGCGTGTTGCATCCGCGCCCTCTGGCCGCGACCGACCTTGTCGGCCTTGGTCAGCACCACCAGGCGCTCCCGATCCGTTGTCAGCAGCAAGTCCTGCAGATCCCTGTCGCGTTCCGTCAAACCGTGGCGGATATCCACTAACGATACCACCCCTGCGATACGGTTGTCTGAGGCGATGTAGAGACCGAGCTCTCGTCCCCACTCCTCGCGCATCTGCCGGCCGACCTTGGCGAAGCCGTAACCCGGTAGATCGACGAGGTAAAACGTTCGGTTGATGAGAAAAAAATTCAAGGTTCGCGTCTTGCCTGGCGCTTTCGCAACCCGTGCCAGAGATCGCCGGAAAAGCCAGTTGAGAAGACTCGACTTGCCGACATTTGACCGTCCTGCGACCGCGACCTGGGGAAACCACTCCCCCGGCCGATCCTCGGGCCGGAGAGCTGATCCGCGAAAACTGACTTCTTCGATTTCCAATCAATGTCTCAATGAGCCAACGGCGGCGAATCGATTTGTTCCGCTGGTTCCCCGGTCGGAGCGGCGACATTCGCGTCCAATTCTCTGACAAGGGTGTGGGAAAGGACCTCGTCCATGTGCTTGACGAAATGAAAGGTCATCTCTTGGCGCACGTCTTCGAGGATATCCTCGAGATCTTTTTCGTTCTCATCCGGCATCACGATCTCGCGGATTCCAGCCCGGTAGGCGCCAAGGATCTTCTCCTTGATCCCACCCACCGGTAGTACGTGGCCTCGCAAGGTGATCTCTCCAGTCATCGCCACATCGACGCGAACAGGAATTTTCGTGAATGCCGAGACCAGCGTCGCAGCCATCGTGATGCCGGCTGATGGCCCGTCCTTTGGAATGGCACCCTCGGGCACGTGGATATGGACATCGGTCTTTCCGAAGACCTCGGTGTCAATGCCGAGTACCTCCGCCCGTGAGCGCACAAAGGTCAGGGCGGCCCGCGCGGACTCCTGCATCACGTCACCGAGCTGGCCGGTAATGGTGACCTGTCCCTTACCGCGCATCAGCGTCGCCTCTGTCACCAGCAGCTCACCACCGACCTGGGTCCAGGCGAGCCCGGAGGCGGCGCCGACCTCGGGCTCCTGCTCCCGCTGCTGGGCGCGGTAGCGAGGCTTGCCGAGGAGCTCTTGGACCGTTTCGGGCGAAACTCCGATCGCCGAGCCCTTGGCGATTTTTTCCCGGAGCACGCGGCGCGCGAGCTTGCGACACACAGATGCGATTTCCCGCTCGAGATTGCGAACTCCAGCCTCGCGTGTGTAGCGCTCGATGAGCAACATGATGGCCTCATCGTCGAAATCGACCTCGAACTTCTTCAGCCCGTGTTTTTCAACCTGGCGAGGGGCCAGGAACTGGCGCGCGATCTCCATTTTCTCCAAATGGGTGTAGCCGGAGAGCTGGATGACCTCCATGCGGTCGAGCAGCGCTGGTGGAATCGAATGGGTCACGTTGCCCGTGCAGATGAAGAAGACCTTCGATAGATCGTACTCGACATCGAGGTAGTGATCGTGAAAGGT
>CAYPBC010000230.1:0-4379 GCA_964408845.1 uncultured Thermoanaerobaculia bacterium | reverse complement strand
GCGCCCTGCCGGAGTTGGTGTGGCTCACCAGCCTCACCCTCAAGGGTACGGATGTCGCTCTCAGCGGCGTCGCGATGGACGAGAACGCGGTTGCCAACTACATCTCGAATCTCGACGGATCACCATTTTTTGATGAGCCCGTGCTGAAAAACCTCTCACGCTCGAAAGGCGACACCTTCGGTTTCACGCTCAACTGTATGTTCAATAATTCTCCACCGGAGATTGCGGCGGCCGAGGACTCGCAACAGGCGGGCGCGGGGTCATGAGGACGGAGGGCTGGCGCTATGGCGATTGATCTCAACACCAAGCCCTGGTATGTGGCGGCCATCGTTGGCGTCGTCCTCGGTGCCGCCCTGTTTACCGTTATGCACCTGTACGTATTCAAGGATATCAAGTTGAATATCGGACAGCTCGAAGAGAAGATTGACATTCTCGAACGGGAAATCGAAAAGGGCCTCGCCGCCAAGGCCGACCTGCCGCGTCTCGAGGAAGACATCCGAAATTACGAGGTGGAACTCGAGCGTCTGAGGAAGATCCTGCCAACCAAGCGAGAAACCGACAATCTGATCAAACGGGCCAAGCAACTGACCGAGCGTGGCGGTTTCCGGTTGACGAGGTTCACTCCGGGGACCTTCGAGGATCGTGGTTTCTACCTCGAATGGCCGATCCGCGTGGGCCTCGACGGCACCTATCACGAGCTGGGGCTCTTCTTCGACCACCTGAGCAGAATGTCGCGGATCATCAACGTCAACGACCTCACGGTCAAGCCCCTAAAAAAGCGGGGTGACGAATTCACGATCCACGCCGAGTTCGTCCAGCGGACCTTTATCTATAAAGAGGAAACGCCGGAAACGTCGGAGACGCAGGAATGAACCGTAAACTCGTACTCTCGTGTGGCCTGGTCGTGTTGCTGACGACATTTGGATGGGTCTGCGCGCAGGAGCCAGAAGCTCCGGCCGAGGATTCGACCGCCGGACCGGTCGACGACGATGTGGACGTGTCGGGGATCGATCAGATTCTGCGTGGCGAGGAAGAGGTTCTCGAGGGTCGGATCTTCAGCTACGATCCGGCCGGGCGGCGCGATCCCTTCCGCTCTCTTCTCGAAGGCTTCGAGGAACCGGAGGAAGGGCTGGCCAAGGCTCGTCCTCCGGGCCTGCCTGGGATGCTGGTGGAAGAGTTGAAGGTGGAAGGGATTATCCAGACGCCGAATGGGATCCTTGCCTTTGTCTTGGGGCGCGACAATGTCTCGTACATCATCCGGCCTGGGACCAAGCTATACAACGGTGAGGTCGCCGAGATTCAACTCAAGAAGGTGGTCTTCAGACAGAATGTGAATGACCCCAATCGACTCAAGCAGTACGAGGAAGTGGTGCGGGAAATCGCGGACTAGCCGTTGATTTGAGAGGAATATGGGGGACGGCATGATGATGAAAAACGCCCGTAGCCTGGTGGCGATCGCGGCCTGCGTCCTGCTGGGGACTGGTGTGCCGCTCCTCGCCGAGGAGTCCATTCCGACGATCGAAGGGATGGGTGTGGAGGCGGGACCCTCGGGGCCTGTGCTTCACCTCCGGGCGACAGAGGAGCTGGAGACTGTCCACTACTCGCCGCAACCCGGCGTATGGGTGGTCGAGCTGCCCGAGGCGAACTGGGGTCAGGGCGCCGGGCTGATCACCGAGCCCGGGCTTGGCATTGAGCGAGCGGAACTCGACCATGTTGAGGAGTTTGGCAAGAAGGTCTCCCGCCTCACCATATGGTTGGACGAACCTGCGCAGCTGATGCTGGATCCAGCGGCGGGAGGGTTGAACCTCATGTTCACCTTCTTCGCAGGTCCGGTTTCATCCGAAACGCCTGCCGTCTCACGTGAAGAGGTGTTGGTTGCATCCAGCGGAGACGCGGTCGCGGCGCCGGATCGCGGTTCTGCGTCATCGGTTGGCGGGCCGGCCAACCTCTACGAGGTCGTGCCGGTGCGCACCGGTGACGGCGTGGTCGTAGAGCTCAAATCCGACCGCACGCTGCACGTGCGGGCCTTCACGCTTCCCGAACCGAGACGACTCGTGCTCGACCTCGAAGGCGTGATCAATCACGTTGATCGTCACCTCATGCCGGTGAACGCTCCTTTGGTGAGCCAGGTGCGTGTGGCTCAGTTCCAGGCGACTCCAAAACCTGTGACACGCGTCGTGGTGGATCTTCGCGGCCGGGCCGATTACAGCATCAATGAGACCGCCACCGGCGCCACCGTTTCGATCGGTGCGGATGGATCGGTTCCGCCGCCGCGTACGGAGTCGGTGCAGGTGGGGCAGGCCGGAGTCATCGAGATGCACCGATCCCCTCCCGAGTCGGCGTCCGAACCGGAACCGGCGGAAGAGGTCGCGTCGGCGCTGTTTGATCTCCCCGATGAGTCGCCACCGGTCGAGGTCGTGACGGAGAGAGCGGAACAAGCGGAGCGCAGCCCCTGGGTTGCGGACGACTCACAGCTCATCGAGCAGGCCGAGGCGGTGACGGTGCTCTCCTCGCCGACGACTTCCGGCGAAGGCTTCGCAACTACCGAGATCGCGACCCAGGAGCAGCAGTTCACGGGTGAGCCCATTACCTTGACGCTCAAGGATGCCGACATCAAGGATGTCCTCAAGACCTTTTCGGTGCTCACCGACCTCAACATCGTTCTCGACCCCGGCGTCGGCGGTTCGGTCACGGTGGAGCTTCGAGACGTGCCTTGGGATCAGGCGCTCGACCTGATTCTAAGGATCAACGGTCTCGACTACGTGCTCGAGAACAACGTGCTCCGGGTTGCGCCGATCTCCAAGCTGGCGCAGGAGAAATCCGCAAGGGCATCGTTCGCGATCGAACAGGAAAAGGCGAGACCCCTCAAGACAGTGCTCAAACCGATCTCCTACTCGAAGGCGGGCGAAATCGCGTCCCTGCTTTCGAGTGACAGCTACCTGCTCTCGACCCGCGGATCTGTGACAGTCGACGAGCGCACCAACACCCTGATCCTCCGCGATGTCGTCGATAGGATTGACGGCATCCTGCGGCTGATCGATTCGCTCGATCTGCCGACCCCGCAGGTCGTGATCGAAGGCCGCATCGTCGAAACCACTCGACAGTTCTCGCGCGCGCTCGGTGTGAGCTGGGGCTTTTCCGGCATCATGGATGCGGAACACGGCAACGACACCGGGCTCAAATTCCCAAACTCCATCGGTATTGACGGAACGGTTGATCTGCCGGCGGGCAACCCGGTACTCGGGATGACCTTCGGCGACATTCTCAATACCTTCAACCTCGACTTTCTGCTCATGGCGGCCGAGAATGACGGCTTCGCCAGGGTCGTTTCCACGCCGCGGGTAACCACCCAAAACCTGAAGGCGGCCTCGATCCGTTCGGGTCTGCAGATTCCGGTGCAGACGGTGGCCAACAACACTGTCACGGTTCAGTACGTGGATGCCACCCTGCGCCTCGAGGTGACACCGCAGATCACCGCTGAAGGCACGGTCAACCTCGAGATCAACATCAAGAAACAGCGGCCGGCGCCAGAGTTTGCAGTCGTCGGCGGCCGGAACGCGCCGATCTTCACGCGCGACGCCCAGACCGAGCTCTTGGTCCGCGACGGGGGCACCACGGTCATTGCTGGCATCTACGAGATCAAAGAGGGGAATAACGAAAATCGGATCCCGGGTCTTTACAAGATCCCGATATTCGGATGGCTCTTCAAGAATAAGACGATCGCGCGTGACCATGACGAGCTGTTGATCTTTATTACCCCGAGAATTGTGAAGTATTAGGTGGAGGATCGGATGAAACGCATCATGCATGTCTGCTTAGTGCTCGCCCTCGCGGTGGCTGTCGTGTCGTGCGGTGGCAACAGCTCCCTGGACAACACAGTGGCCACGGTGTTTTTGACAGTAGAGATTGAGGAGCACAACCCCGATGTCGACGTCTGCACCCAGTTCAGCGATCTCGTCATCTCAAAGATGACTATCACCTCGAATCCCAAGGATCCCGGTGGGACGACGACTGCAAATCAGGACGTGAGCCTGACTCGTTGGGTGATCACTCCCTATCGCACGGACGGTGGGTCGACAGCGTCGCCCGAGTGGTCGTACGACACGGCGGTCTATGTGCCTGCCGGAGGAACTGCCGACCTCGAAAACTTCAGGGTCTATCCTCTGGAAGACCTGAACGAGGTGCCGCTCGCGTATCTGTTGCCGGAAAACGGCGGCATTGATCCCGAGACCGGCAACAGCAACATCCGCGAGAGCTTCGAGTTGCAGATCTTCGGTCGCACGGTCTCTGGAAAGAGCATCGCAACCGAGAAGGTGTCCATTGGCTACAATTTCTTCTGTAGTGGCAAGTAGAGTGGGGGGCTGAAGCCATGAAGAGGT
>CAYPBC010000229.1:1530-4388 GCA_964408845.1 uncultured Thermoanaerobaculia bacterium | reverse complement strand
GGGTGGCCGTGGGTCAGCGCCGCCACCTCGCAGCCGCAGAGAAATGGGTCGCCCGGCCAGGCGAGTCCCACCGGCGCCACACGCATCACCCCGCCGCAGCCCTTGGAGTCATTGAAAGCATTCTCGAGGGTGCCGATCTTGCCGCTTTCCAGCGCCTCGATGCAGGTGCCGCCGGGCGCCCTTTCGTCGTTGAGCTCGGGCACATCGCTCAGCCAACTGCTGAGGGCCTTTTTCTCACCGACCCCGAGCGGATACCGGCCCTGGGTCGTCAGCCAACGCCAGTGGGCGTTGAGAAACACCTCGATCGGCGGCACGTCGCCATGCTTGGCCCAGGAGTTGAGCGAGCGGATCAACCCCTCGGCGACGAAGAGGGTCATCTGAGTATCGTCCGTGAAGCTGCCGGCTGGAAATTGGCCGGCGACCAGATCCGCGGGTCCGTCGGGGCCGTAGGTCTGAACGATCTCTTCCAGCGGAATGAACTCGAGCGGTGCGCCGAGGGCGTCACCCACGGCACCGCCCAGTAGGCACCCGCGGAAGCGGTCGAGGGTGGTTGGCTTCGATGAGGTGTTCATCCAGAATCACTCACCTCAGGTCACTAGCCCGCTCTTCTCCCCGGCCCGTCCCGCCCTCGGCTCCGCCATATCGTCGGCAGCCGATTCGCGGATGTCCGGCACCGAACGCTGCCGGATCAAATTCTGCATGGCGTGCCACTCGTCCTCGGACACGAGCACGGCATTGCCCCTCATCCCGGTGATCAACACAGGGCCGAGGCCGGAGCAGACCTGGTCCATGACGAACAGGAACTCGTTCTGGGCATCGTTGTTCGAAACCTTTTGCATAATCGCCGCTATACCTCATTCTACTCCCATGCGATCGCGGATGCTACGAAACCCGGTAAAAAGAACGGGATAGAGCCCACCGAGAATTTGCAATCAACGACTATCTTGATATCCTACGCCCGTTCGTGACCGGCCACCGGGGCTGGTCTCTGTTTCGGCGGACGCATGGTCCGCTTGGTTGCGAGCCGGGCGCGCCCCAACGCGACAGCGCCCAGGGAGATGGGAAAAGATATGTCGAAGAAATTGTTTGTTGGAAATCTGAGCTGGGATACGAACGACGACAGCCTGAACGCGGCGTTCAGCACCTACGGTGAAATTACCGAGGCCACGGTCATCAGTGACCGCCACTCGGGTCGCTCCCGCGGGTTCGGATTTGTCACCTTTGTTGATGACGAGGCCGCCGACAAGGCCACTGCCGAGCTCAACGGCACCGAGCTCGACGGCCGCGAGATCAAGGTGGACGTCGCCCAGGCGCGCGATCGCTCCCGTGACGGTGATGGCGGAGGCGAAGGCGGAGGCGAAGGCGGAGGCGGCGACCGCTAGTAGAACAGAATCCAGTCAACCCCAAAACCCCTCCAACGCGGAGGGGTTTTTTCAAGACGCAAGATCCAAGATACAGGGTACAGGGCACGGGCACCGGGCGGCCCCTGAACCCTGCGCCCTGAACCCTGTGCCCGTGCCAGACCTGCGATAATGATCCCGGAGAATCCCATGGCGCATCACACGGTGAAGCAGGGCTATCTGGATCTGGTAGGGCGCATCAATCGATATCCCCAAGGTGCGCCACCATCCGAGCTGCTCTACCGGATCCTCGAGATGCTGTTCTCCGAGCGTGAGGCGGAGCTGGTGGCGGACTTGCCCATCAGGCCCTTTACCGCGGATAGGGCGGCCCGGGCCTGGAAGATGCCGGTCGACGAGGCGCGGGTGGTGCTCGACGAGCTCGCGAGCCGGGCGATCCTCGTCGACATCGAATCCGACAGCGCCACCACCTACGTGCTGCCACCGCCCATGGCCGGCTTCTTCGAGTTCTCGATGATGCGGATTCGCGGCGACGTGGACCAGAAGATGCTGGCTGAACTCTTCCACCAGTACATCAACGTGGAAGAGGGTTTCGTCAAAGCTCTTTTCACAGCCGGCGAGACCCAGCTCGGTCGGGTCTTCGTGGCAGAGCCCTCGCTGCCGTTGGATGGCGGACTTTACGTCCTCGACTACGAGCGGGCGAGCCATGTTGTCGAGAGCGCCAGCCACATCGGCGTCGGCGTCTGCTACTGCCGCCACAAGATGAAGCACCTGGGCCAAGCGTGCTCGGCGCCGATGAACATCTGCATGACCTTTAACAACACCGCCGCCTCGCTCACCCGGCACGGGTTCGCGCGTTCGGTGGACTCCGTCGAGTGTCTCGACCTCCTCGCTGAGGCTCGTGAGATGGGCTTGGTTCAGTTTGGAGAAAACGTCCAGCGGCGGGTTAACTTCATCTGCAACTGCTGCGGCTGCTGCTGCGAGGCGATGATCGCAGCCCGTCGCTTCGGTCTCCTCCACCCGGTCCACACCACCAACTTTCTGCCCGAAAACGACCCCTCGCTCTGCACCGGCTGTGGAAAATGCGTCGCCGCGTGTCCGGTGGAAGCCATGACGCTGATCTCCGCCAACGATCCCGACAAACCCAAACGGAAGGTGGCAAAGCTCGACGAGGAGCTGTGCCTCGGTTGCGGGGTGTGCGTGCCGGCCTGTCCCGAGAACGGCATCATGTTGACGCCCCGCGACGAGCGAGTCATCACCCCGGTCGACTCGGTCCGCCGGGCGGTGAGGATGGCGGTGGAACGCGGAACGCTGCAGCATCTCGTGTTCGACAACCACGCGCTGGCCAGCCACCGTGCCCTGGCCGCGGTGCTGGGCGCCATCCTCCAGCTGTCACCGGTCAAGCGGGCAATGGCCAGCCGCCAACTCGGGTCACGTTATCTCGAGAAGCTCATCGAGTGGAACGAGCAAAAGCCCCACTCGGCGTAGAGGCCGGATGCT
>CAYPBC010000229.1:0-1430 GCA_964408845.1 uncultured Thermoanaerobaculia bacterium | reverse complement strand
CAGGAAAGAGGCGGCCAACCAAACCATGAGCCCCGAAGGGGCGGCATAATCATAGCCTGGGGCGTGAGCCCCAGGGTGCGAGGTATTCTCTGAGAATCAGCCCTGGAGGGGCGACAGACTTCGGCTGCAGCGTGAGCTGCAGCCATTCACCGCTGATTGTCTGTCGCCGCTTCGCGGCTTGTCGTTTTTTCTTTGACCTGAACCTGGGGCTGACGCCCCAGGCTATGAATGTTCCGCCGCTTCGCGGCTTTCATTACCCGGCATCTGGATAGTTGGTGGCGCATCCGGTTCAGGCAGAACCGCAGGCGCCACTCCGAAGCCTTCGGGATAGCGCGCCCACATCGCCGCGACCTCGTCGGTCGGCGTGAGCGCTTTCTTCCACAGCAGCCACACCACCAGCACGACGAAGAGGACCGTCGACAGCGCGCTGCCCTCGAGACCGAACTCGCCGCCGGTCAGATACTCGGAGCCGGTCGGGTTCATGACAAATAGCTGGTCCTGGATCTTGATGCCGCTGACGTCAAAGCCCCATAGCCAGCTTTGGGCCAAATTCCACGAGATGTGGAAGCCGATCGGCAGCCACAGCCGCCGGGTCTGGAAGTAGAGAATCGCCAGGATCACTCCGGCGAGGAAGATGTTCGCGATACCGATCATCGTCACGTCAGGATTGTCGGCGTGGCCCCAGGTGAAGGGGATGCAGAGGAGCAGTACGGCAATCCACCGCCGGCTGCCCTCGGCCAGGGATTGCAGCAAATAACCGCGGAAAACGAGCTCCTCCAAAGCCGCAGCGAGGGTGAAGATGACCAGGAAGAGAGGCAGGGCGCCAAGGCTTGTCGACGGGTCGGGCGACAGTGTCAGCGACACCCCCCCGGCGGCGACCAGAATGAGCACCAGCAAACCGGTTGCGACGAGACCGCCGACCACACCGAGCGCCAGCTCCCGCAGCCAACCACGGCCGAAGCCGAGACCGAGAAGCGCCGGAGGCCGGCGGTCGAAGAACCTGAGGACGAGCAGCCCGGCGATGAGCAGGGCCAGGATTCCGATAAGCCAGATCAGGGTGTGGGTCCACGACAAGAAGTCGGACTCCGGCACACCGGGAACGAGCCACTTGAGAGGCGTGCTGATGAGCTTGCCGACAATGAACGCGGCAATGATGTAGACCAGCATCCGCCAACCGGCCCGCCAGTTGTTGAATCGATTGCGGAAGATGCTCCTGATCAGTCCCGGTCGATCGGGAGGCGACTCATCCTCGATGTCAAATTTCGCAACGCCGGCAGCTTCGATTTCGTCCATGAGTCATTCACCTCTCGTCATCAGATTACGTATCGCTGGCAAAAAGGGTGCATGGCCGGAACTCGGCCGGCCCCAGGATATTTCATCCTGCAGCCGAGACGGCTGCGCTACAAGTCTCCGGGGTGCTTTGTAGCGCA
>CAYPBC010000228.1:0-4390 GCA_964408845.1 uncultured Thermoanaerobaculia bacterium | reverse complement strand
GTCAGGAGGCCCATGTACGAGAGCCTCGCACCGTCGGTGCCGCCGCGGATGGCCTGCCGCTTGGGTGTGACGCCGATGCGCTCCACCGCCTCGAGCGCGTAGTCGAGGACCTTGGCATCCTTGCGGATCTTGTAGGCCATGTTGCGGTAGGACTCCTCGAACTCAACCGTGATCTTGGCCTTCGGGAACCGCTTCTCGACCTCGGCGATCACCTCCTTGAGATGGTCCTCGCGCTCGGTCAGCTTCTCGACTGAAAAGGCGCGGACCAGCACCTTCAGGTCGACCTTTGTGACGTCGCCCGAGGCAATGTAGGGGTGGAGGTAGGGCTCGCGTTCCTCGGTGGTTTCGGGGAGCCAGCGATCGTCGATTCCCTCGATGATCGCGGCCGCCACCCGCAGCGAGTTGACCAGCTTGTCCTTCGCATAGCCGGGGTGGACGTCATGACCGATGATGGTCACGTTGGCGGTGTCGGCGCAGAAGGTCTCGTCCTCGATCTCGCCGAGATCGGAGCCGTCGAGGGTATAGGCGTAGTCGGCGCCAAAGGCTTCGACGTCGAAGTGCTCGGTGCCGCGGCCCACCTCCTCGTCGGTAGTGAAGCCGATGGGGACCGGGCCGTGGAGGAACTCCGGGTGGTCCTTCATCCACGCGACCGCAGTCATGATCTCGGCGATTCCCGCCTTGTCGTCGGCACCGAGCAGGGTTGTGCCGTCGGTGTGGATGATGGTGTCACCGACGACCTTCTCGAGGTTGGGATTATCGGCGACTTTCAACGTCTGCTCGGAGTTGAGCACGATGTCGCTACCGTCATACGATTCGATGATCTGTGGTTTCACATTCTCGCCCGAGGTTCCGAAGTAGGTGTCGACGTGGGCGATGAGCCCGATCGCCGGCACCTTGCCGGCGGCGGGGTGGTCGGCCGCCAGGTTGCCGGGGACCGTCGCGAAGACATAGCCCCACTCGTTCATCTCGGCGTCGTCGCAGCCGAGCTCCTTGAGCTCTTCGACGAGCATCCGTGACAGATCCTTCTGCTTTTCGGTCGTTGGGCTCGACTCCGAGGCCTCGTCCGACCTCGTGTCGACCTTGACGTAGCGAAGGAATCTGTCCAAGAGCTGCTGACGATAGTTGGCATCGAGAGTTGCGGTCACGGGGTACCTCCTGGTCGGTTTCGGTTGCAGAGTTTAGCGCGATCCGGCGGTGAGTCCAAGTTCACGGACGCTCACTCGGCGGCCGGCCTGGCCGGGAGCCTGCCGAACCTGTAGTTGACGCCGAATAGACCGAAGTAGCCGCGGGGCTTGTCAACGATCGGGCTCGAGGAGATTTCGCCGTCGAGGCGCTGGACTCGGAACAGAGCAACTAGGTTGACCCGAATCGACAGGGCGAAATAGGCGAAAATCGAGGCCCGAAGGTTGACCGCTGACTCGCCTTGAAACGGCGGCCGTCCCGGGCGGGCCTCCTCGGGAGTGACACCGACGTAGTAGTCGACATAGTTACTGCTCTGCCAAACGGCCCCGATCGACGGCGTCAGGCCCCACTGCCTGCGGTTAAAAGTCCAGGCGCGGGAGAAGTCGAGCCCCACCTGTTGGCCGCCGGAGCGGCCGAGAACGTCGGTGAAGGCCGTGGCGCTCAGCATGTACTTGCCGAGACTCCAGTCGAGCGCGAAGCCGCCTTCGATCGACGATTTTCGTTCGTTAATGCCGTCGAGCTCCGGAGAATCGTCAGGGTCGAGACCGGCAAAGACGATGCGGGCGCGGACGTCAAAGACCACGTCTCCTTTCTCGAAGAGGTGGAACCCTGCTCGGATTCCCTGAACGTAGAGCTTCTTGTACGAGAGCTGGACGATAGGAATCACCATGACCGAGTTCTCGACTCCGACATACGGCCGTGGCGATGAGATCACGCCGAGACCGAGGGACCACTGGACCGGGGACGGAGGGAGAGGCTGTTTGGCCGATTCATCCTGCGCGAAAAGCGGCATGCTTGTGACAAGAACGAGGAACGAGAACAGAGCGCGGGTTTTCATTGGCCGTCCTTTTTTCCGGTCGATCATAGACGCGACGGCAACAATATCAGGGAAAGTGGGTTACCCCAACCGAATCGTGCGGAATAGAAAGAGGAGGTTTCACACTTCTGTAACCGACGGCAATTGACCTTGCGGGTGAGTGCGGTGATAGTGGGGTAGCCGTCCTGGAACGAGAAATCCCTCCCTGGGAACCTTCGGACAGAAAAGACAGGAGGACTCGAAGTGAAAATTGGATTGTGGACGATGATGGGGTGCGTTCTGTTGACAGTAGCCGCGGTGGTGTGCGCACAGGAAGCGCCGGCTGCGACCGGTAGCGACGTGGTGGCGATGATAGGCGACGAAGTGATCACGGAGTCCGAGCTCGATGACATGGTCGGATCCGCACTGGTCAACCTGCGGCAGCAGATATACCAAGCCAAGATCAACCAGCTCAATGCGGATATTTTCGCCCGCCTCGTCACCAAGGCGGCTGTAGCGGAAGGTATGACGAGCGTGGAGTATCTCAAAAAGAACATCACTGACAAGATGGTCGAACCCGACGAAGGTGAGATCGTCAAGCTCATGAGCCAGTACCGGTCGCAGCTCGATGCAGACGATCTGAAGGCCCGGCAACAGGTGATCCAGGCCCTCAATCAGCGCCAGCAGCGTGAGATGCAGGAAGAGCTGCGAAAGACCCTCTTTGTTGAGGCCGGGGTGAGAATCCTGCTCGAACCGCCGCGGGTCACGGTGGCCATCGGCCAGGGGACGCCGTCTCGCGGGCCCGCGGACGCGCCGATCGTGCTTGTCGAGTTCACCGACTACCAGTGTCCGTTTTGCGTCCGGGTGCAGCCGACTATCACGGCGCTGATGGAGCGATACGACGGGCAGATCAGGCACGTCTTCAAGAATCTGCCGCTGCCGAACCACTCCCAGGCGAAGCTTGCCGGCGAGGCCGCTCTATGCGCTCAGGATCAGGGCAAGTACTGGGAGTTCCACGACTGGCTCTTCGCCAATCAGCGCACGATGAACCGGGGGACCATGGTGGCCCAGGCGGTCGAGCTCGGAATGGACACAGAGCTCTTCGAAGCCTGCATCGACCAGAAGACCTACGCCGCCACGGTGAGCGCCGACGCCAGGGAGGCGCGGAGCTTCGGCATCACCGGCACCCCGGGTTTCCTCATCAACGGACGGGTGCTCTCGGGCGCTCAGCCGATCGAGGCGTTCGAGGTGGTGATCGACGAGGAGCTGATGCTCAAGGGCATTACCCCACCGCCGAAGAAAAAGGCCGCGCAGCCGGCAGAGGCTACCGACGAGGTTGCCACCGAATAGAATTCTCAATTCTCAATTCATAATTTCCGCTCGCCCACCCTCGGTACTGCGGCTCCGGGGGTGTCTGGAAATTGAGAATTAAGAATTGAGAATTGAGAACTAATCGAGGTCGATGTCCCTGATCGGCCTTTTGCCGTCGTCCTTGTTCTTGGTGGCGTTGAGGAGGTCGCTGAACCGGTCCTCCATCAGGCGGTCCTTGTCCTTCTCCCTGCGCATTGCCTCGGCCATCTTGTCTCCAGCCCGGTCCTTCTCGTGTTCGATCTGCTGCAGGCGGGCGTTGAAGTCAACTTCTCGCTTGGGTTGTACCGGCGGCTCATGTGCGACCACGACCCCGGCCTCGGTATCCACCTGGAGGCTCGATCCGCAGTGTGGGCAGGCGACTGAGATTTGCGGGCTGTTACTCATGATGCCCCCCCGACCTTCTTGATGAGCTGGTTGGCCGCCACCAGCACCGGATCCCACACGGAGGCGAACGGCGGCGCATAGATGAGGTCGAGGTTTTGCAGATCGGCCACGGTCATGTGTGCGGCAAGGGCGGTGGCGAGGGTGTTGACGCGAAGCGCGGCGCCCTCGCGTCCGACGAGCTCGCCGCCGAGGACGAGTCCGGTCTCGCGATCCGCCACCAGATGCACCTGGATCGGGACGCCACCCGGGTAGCCGTGGGCGCGCGAGCTCTGACGGATGGTCACCGCCACCGGGTCGAATCCCTCCGCTGCGGCTTCCACCTCAGAGATTCCGGTACGCCCGATCTGAAGATCGAAGACCACGAAGCCGGCGGTGCCGACGATACCCCGGAAGCGCTGACCCGCGCCCAATACATTGGCGCCGGCGATGCGTCCCTGCTTGTTGGCGGTGGTGCCGAGAGGGATCCATGCGTTGCGGCGGAGGATCCGATGATAGGCCTCGGCACAGTCACCGGCCGACCACACCTGATCGTTCGATGTCTGCTGGTGCTGGTTCACCCAGATGGCGCCGGTGTCGCCGATCCGCATACAGGCCGACGCAGCGAGCTCGACGTTTGGCCGCACACCGGCCGCCACCAGCACGAGATCGGCCTCAAAG
>CAYPBC010000227.1:0-4392 GCA_964408845.1 uncultured Thermoanaerobaculia bacterium | reverse complement strand
AACGGACGCTCTTTCCTCAGCCGCGCGGTCACCGTGCTCGTGCTGCCCGTGCGACTGCTGCTGCTGCTGGCGGCCCTGATCATCGGCGCCGCGTGGTGGGCATTCAGTTGGGTCTTCCATTTTCTCGCGACGCCTCTGACTCGCGCGCTCGACAGGCTCGGGCGGTCCTACCCGGGGGCTCTTACCCACGCCCTTAAACGACGTTGGATGGTCCTCGCCGTGGCCATCGTGCTCTTCGTCCTGTCGGTCGCCTACATCCCTCGTCTCGGCACCGACCTGGTACCCGATCTGGCACAGGGCGAGTTCGCGTTCCAGCTTCGGCTGGCCGAGGGCACAACTTTGGTGGCAACAGCGGAAATGGTTGATCGAATCGAGGCGATGCTGATCAGAGATCCCGCCTTTGCCTCGGTCTTTTCGATGGTCGGCAGCCTGCCGTCCGCAGCCTCAGGAAGACGAACCCTGGGTGAAAATCTGGCCCAGATCAACATTCGCATGAATCCCGGTACCGACGCTGACGATGAAGCAGCCGCCGTCATCCGCGTTCGATCGACGATCGCTCTCTTTCCCCGCGCCGAGGCGGAGCTGGTGCGACCGGCGGTGCTCTCGGTTCGGCCGCCGATCGCGGTCCAGGTCTTCTCGGACAACCTCGATGAGCTCGACCGCGCCTCGGAGATCGTGCGCCTGGCGCTGGAGGAGCTGCCGGAGGTACGGGACGTGGCGACGACCTCGGAGCCGGGAAGCCCGGAGATCCTGATCGAGCTCGATCGAGAGCGCGCAGCCGCCCTTGGCGTCTCGGCCGAGGTCGTGGGGGAGGCCATGCGCGCCAAGATCCGAGGCGACGTGGTCGGAGAGTTCCGCGAGGGAGAAGAGCGGATCGACATCCGATTGCGAGCGGAAGAGCGCTTCCGTTCCCTCGCGTCCGGGGTGGAATCACTGCGCATCATCCTGCCCGGTGGAACCAAGGTGCCGGTTTCCGCGGTGGCGCGCGTCGAGGTGGCGCGCGGACCGGCGGCCATCCTCCGTCTCTCAGGCGCGCGGGTGGCCGAGATCACTGCCCTGCCCACGACCCGCGATCTCGGCGGCGCGCTGGCTGCGGTCGGCACGGCAGTGGCCAATCTCGACTTCCCGCTCGGCGTGCGCGTCGAGCTCGCCGGCCAGGGCGAAGAGCTCGCCCTGAGCTTCAACTCACTATGGTTGGCGCTTGCGCTGGCCACATTCCTGGTCTACGTGGTCATGGCCTCACAGTTCGAATCGCTCATCCATCCCTTTGTCATCCTCATGTCCGTTCCTCTCGGCATCGTCGGCGTGGTCGCCGCCCTGGCCCTCACCCGCACCTCCATCAACGTACTGGTAATGATCGGCGCCATCATGCTCGCCGGCATCGTGGTCAACAACGCCATCGTGCTGGTCGATGCGGTCAACCGCCGCCGTCGTGAGGGCGAGGGCGTCGATCACGCCCTCGTCGGCGCCGGCCGTGAGCGTCTGCGGCCGATCCTCATGACCACCGCCACAACTGTGCTCGCCCTCCTGCCAATGGCCCTCGGCCTCGGCGCCGGTGACGAGCTGAGGGCGCCTCTCGCGATCACCGTGATCGGTGGGCTCACGGTCGCCACCTTCCTTACCCTGGTGGTGATACCGTGCATCTACCGAATCCTGGGAACGGCGCCGGTGAGGACGAGGGTGAATGAGGAGTTAGGAATTAGGAATTAGGAATGTCGGCAATCACCACCCACCGAATCCGAATCGACCCGCAGATCCTGGCGGCGGTCAAGAGCATCTCAATCATCCCCTTAGGGGTGGATGGGCGGAAATTCCTAATTCCTAATTCCTCATTCCTAATTCTTCCTGGTTCCTCATTCCTAATCCAGGAGCAATCATGCGCCTAACCGACATCCCGCTTGATCGTCCGGTGGCGACGCTGATGCTGCTCCTCAGCCTGGTCGTGCTGGGCACGGTGTCCCTCTTCCTACTTCCGCTCGATTTCATGCCCGTGATCAACGAGCCCGAGATCGACATCGAGGTGCCGTTCCCGGGCAGCCATCCGCTGGAGAGCCTGCGCGAGGTCCTCGAGCCGATCGAGGATGAGGTCGCGACGATCCCAGACGTCAAGAGCATCAACGGCCGCGCCGAGTCGGGGTCGGCCAGGCTCGAAGTGCTCTTTGACTGGAACGTCGACGTCGACATCAAGAAGATGGAAGTCCGGGAGGCTGTCGAACGGGCGCGCCCGAACCTCCCAGATACGATCGGCCACATCTCGATCCGCGGCGACACCGATGGCGGCTCGGCGCAGGTGCTGGCGGGGCGGATCTCCGCCGAACGCGATCTTTCGGAGTCCTGGGATCTCCTCGACCGCCGCATCGGCCGGCCGCTCGAACGCATCAAGGGCGTGGCGCGGGTCGACCTCTACGGAGTCGAGCAGCAGCAGGTGCGCATCGACCTCGATCTCGATGCCCTCCGCCGCCACGGAATCGGCGCCGGCGAGGTGCTGAGGACCATCAACGGCGCCAACCAGGATGTCGACGCCGGTGTGATCCGTGGTGACGTGGTGCGGTATGAGGTCCGCACCCTGACTCGGTTCCGCTCGGCCGACGAGATCGCAGCCCTGCGGGTCGGAGAAAAAGGCCTCCGCATCGGCGATGTCGCGGTGGTCGAGCTGCGCGAGCCGCGTCTCGACTACGGCCGCCACCTCGACCGCGCGTTTGCCGTCGGAATCGATATCTACAAGGAGCCCTCCGCCAACACGGTCGACGTCGTCGAACGGGCCCTCGAACGGATCGAGGAGATCAAGACCGACCCACAGCTCGAGGGCATCAACCTGCTGATCTGGGAGAACCAGGGCGAGGCGATTCGGAAATCTCTGAGCGGGTTGCGAAATGCGGGGATCTTCGGCGGCATCATGGCGATCGGCATCCTCCACTTCTTCCTGCGGCGGTGGCGTACGACCCTGATCGTCGCCACCGCGATCCCGTTCTCACTCCTGGTCACCTGCGGTGCGATGTTCGCGCTCGGCTCGCAGTTCGACGTGCTCACCCTCCTCGGGCTCATGCTCGGGGTCGGGATGCTGGTCGACAACGCGGTGGTGGTGATCGAGAACATCCACCGCTACGAGGGTCTGGGAATGGCGCCGCCGCAAGCAGCCCGGCTGGGCACGAGGCAGGTGGCGCTTGCGGTCGTGGCCTCCACGGCGACCACGATCTTCGTCTGGTCGTGGCTCTTCGTCTCCGAGCGCGACACCATGGTCATCATGATGAGTGCGGTGGCGCTCACGATCTGCCTCGCCGTCGCCTGCTCGCTCTTGATCTCGCTGACCTTCATCCCCCTCGCCGCGGCGCGTTTCTCACCGGCCGAGACTCCAAAGCCCGGCTGGATCGTCCGCACGGTGGTGCCGGCCTACCGCCGGGTCCTCGACTGGACCCTCGACCACCGTCTCATAACCCTCACCTGCCTTTTCCTGATTGCCGCCTCGGCTGCGTGGCCACTGTCGAAAATCGAAAAATCCGGTGACATGCCGATGCAGAGCCGAGAGGTGCCGATCTTCCTCCACGTCTATGACGCGACCTCCAAGGACGTACTTGAAGGCTATGTCGACCAGGTTGAGGAGTGGGTCTTCAGCCGTCAGGCCGAGCTCGGTTTCGAAAGCGTCTACTCCTGGTACTCGGAGCGTGGCTTTTGCATGACCCGCGTCTATCTGCCGGAGAGCGAGGCCAATCCCGAGTCGGTTGCCCGTTTGCGCGCCCAGCTCCGCGAGGGTCTGCCCGAGATCCCGGGGGTCAAGGTCGAGGTCGGCGACCGCGACATGTGGCGCCACCGCGGCGGCCAGGATCGACGAATGATATCGGTGGCCCTGCACGGGGAAGACCCCGAGTATCTCGAGGAGCTCGCAACCGATGTCGAGGATCGGATGCGCGGCATCGACCACCTCGAGGAAATCTGGGGACCGACGGTGCGCGGCACCAAGGAGCTGCGCCTACTGATCGACGCCGACGCCGCCCACAGCCTCGATGTCAGCCCACGGGCAGTCGCCGAGGCGGTCGGATTCGCATTCCGCGGCCGCCGCCTGCGCCGCTTCCAGGGACCCGACGGCGAGGTCGAGATGGTCCTCGGGCTCCCCGAGGATGCGCAGCCCGGCATCGATGCCCTCGCCGATCTGCCAATTCCCAGCCGCACCGGCGGCATCGTGCCTTTGAGCTCGGTCGCCGAGGTCACCGTCGCGCGCACCCCGGAACGCATCCGGCGCGAGGACCGCCAGACCACCCAGATGGTCACGGTGCAGTTTGACAAGGAGGCGGTCACCACTGAAGAGGCGCAGCGCCTGGTGCAGGAGCGGATGGTGGGTTTCACGTTGCCCGAAGGTTACTCATGGGACTTCGGCCAGTGGGGACGGGACCGCGG
>CAYPBC010000226.1:0-4421 GCA_964408845.1 uncultured Thermoanaerobaculia bacterium | reverse complement strand
TTGAGGGGTTTCGACACGACCTCCAGCGGCCACCAGCAGCCGCCGAACGCCGCCATCACCATGGTCAGGATGACGCCGACCGAGGCTGCACGGTCTGGATCCTGGATCCATCCTCCGAGCGCCACCCCGAGGGGGGCAACGGCGGCGGCAAAGAGCAGCAGCACGAGCCACATTTGGAATGGGTGATCGCCGATGAAGATGCCAAGGGTCCCGTGGGCGATGAGGCCGACGATCATCAGGATCGTGATCTGGAAGAACGAGATGACAAATCTCCCGCCGATCTTGCCGGCTACGATCTCGGCGCGTGACACCGGCGCCGTGGCCAGCCGGCGCAGGTTGCCGCTGATCCGTTCAGCGGAGATCGAGGCCGCTCCGTAGGTGAGGGCGATGAGCATCACGAACATCACCGCGTTGCCGGGTATGGACTGCGCAAAGCCGCCGGGAATCTCGGTCGCACGGCCCGCGAGGCGCGTTTCCACCGTCACCAGGTCGGGCGAGACGTCAACGGCTGTGAAAACATCCGCGGGAATCGCGGCGCCGTCGGCGACATCGGCGCTTGCCACTACCAATCGGCCGATGGTCCGGGCGATCGCGGCGACGACTCGGGCCTGCGCAACCAGGGCCGCCTCGGCCGAGGTATCCGGCTCCTTCTCGAGCCGCAGAGTCTGCTGTTCACCAGCCAGCACGTGCTCGCCGAAGCCCTCGGGGATCACCAGCGTGCGCACAATATCCTCGTTCGTCGACCGTTCCTCGGGGGTAAGCTCGGTGACCGACACCCCCTCGCCCTCGAGGTCTTCGATCAGGGCGCCGGAAACCACACTGTCGTCGAGATCGACCACCGCAAGGCTTGCGGTCGCATCTGCCGGCGACGAACCGGCGCCCATGACGAGACCAAAGAAGGTGGCGAAGACGATCGGCAGAAGGAACATCCACACGACCGCCCCGCGATCGTTGAAGGTCAGTCGTAGATCGTGGAGAGCGATGGCAAGGATGCTTCGCATCACACTGCTCCGCGCTCGATCTTGCGTTTGAGCACCAGCGCACCGATCAACATCATTATCAGACCCACGACCGTGAGAACCGCGAGATTGGGCACGATGTCGGCGACGCCACCTCCGTGAATGATGAGCTTGGAAAAACCCTCGGTGGACCAGTAGACCAGGGTGGAGGCGGAAATGGGTTTGAGGAAGGAGGGCATCTGCGACACCGGAAGGAAGGCGCCGCCGAGCATCGAGGAAACGATGATGATCATGGTGGTGAGGGTATCGCCCTGGCGCTCGCTGCCGACCAGGCTCATGATCAGGATCAGCAATCCCGCGGCGGCGAGAGCCGAAGCGAGCATCAGGGCGACGACAGCCGGCGCCGGCCCCCAGTAAATTCCAGCCGCGATGCCGATGAGAACGAAGAGAGTGAATCCGAGGACCGTCACCGCAAAGACCGAGAGACACTTGCCGCCGAGGTAGTCGTTGACGGAAACCGGCGCGGTCAGCAGGTGACGGAGGAGACCCGACTCGCGGTCGCGGAGAATGTCGCGGGTCGCCGACTGGGCGAGAAAAAGGATTCCCAGGATCGAAAACCCGGGTAGCACATAGGCGAGGATGTTGAAGGCGCCGTCCTCGTCCTCGTCCCCCTCCGGTCGGAGGGAGACGCTTTCCAGCGTCACGACCGGAGGAAAGAGGAATCGCTCGAGGCCCCTGAGATTGTGGTTGACCCCGGCGCTGAGGTTGGCGACCGCAAGATCGGCAGGGAACTCCTTCTCGCGGGCGAAATCGCCCATCTGTGCGAGCTCGGCACGGAAGACCTGTGACGCCTCTGAGAGGCCGACCGCCCCGATCCTGACGCCCTCGTCGACGATTTTCGGCAGGAAGCGCTCGGAGGGGTTCTTCACGACCCCGATGGTCGTAAGGTTTCCATCGAGATAGTCGGCCGTGAAGCCCTCGGGAAGATGGACCAGAGCCGACGCCTCACCGCGTTCCATCATCTCGTAACCCTCCTCGCCAACCGGCACCACCTCGAGCTTCTGACCTGAACGGGATGAATCACCGGCGCCTTCGAGGAGTCTGGACAGCAGGCTGTCGTCCTCGTCGAAAAGGAGGACCGTAATGGTGATCTGGTCGCCGTCGCCGCCACCGAAGGCGAGAGCGAAAACACCCGCCATGACCAGCGGCACGGCGAAGAGGAGGGCAGTGCGAATCGGGTTGCGCCAGTAGCGGAGGAGATCGCGCCGGAGGATCGCGGTCACCGCCATCAGTCGCGCAGCTCCTTGCCGGTGAGGCTGATAAAGACGCTCTGCAGGTTGGGCTGTTGGATCGAGACATCATCCACGCCGAGGTCGGGGGCCAGGATCTGCGGCAGGATTGCGAGCAGACCGGGACCCCCGGCGTCGACGGAGAGAACCGCGATCCGTTGGTCGGCCTTGAGCACCCGCACGCCCTCGAGCGCGCTGAGGCGCTCACGACTTGCCGGATCGTCGAAGTTGCCGGAGACGCGCAGGACCTCCGCTTCGCCGGCGAGCCGGGTCAGCTCGTCGAGAGTGCCCACCGTGAGGATCCTGCCGTGGTCGATGATTGCGATACGATCACACAGGTCCTGAGCCTCGTCCATGTAGTGGGTGGTGTAGAGCACCGTCGTGCCGCCGGCAGCCACCTCCCGCACCACCTCGAGAATGTTGAGCCGGGCCTGCGGATCGATACCGACGGTGGGCTCGTCGAGCAGGAGCACATGCGGATTGTGGAGCAGCCCCATGCAGAGGTTGAGACGGCGCTTCATGCCGCCCGAAAACTCCTTGACCCTGTCGCCGGCGCGGTCGGAAAGCCCGACTCTGGTCAACGACGTGTCCACCGCAGATTTCAGGTCGCCACCCGCGAGCCCATAGAGCGACCCCCAGAAGTTCAGATTGTCGCGGGCGGTCAGGTCTTCGTAGACGGCGATCTCCTGCGGCACGACGCCAAGCGTTTGCTTGACGGCCTTTGGTTCGAGCCAGATGTCCTTGCCGCCGATCACCACCCGGCCGGCGTCCGGTTTGAGCACACCACAGATCATGTTGATGGTCGTGGTCTTACCGGCGCCGTTGGGTCCGAGGAGGCCGAAGATCTCACCCTCATTGACCTCAAACGAGACATCGTCGACCGCTACCAACGACCCGAAGCTCTTGCATAATCGCTCGACCGTAATCATCCAAACCTCCGTGGTGTGCGGAATCAAGGGATTATAACGTCCGTTTTGGATGGTGGGTTCGCGATTCCCGGGCTACTTGGGATAAACTGGCATGAGGACTCTATTTGGCGGAGCAGCTTCGGGAGTTCTCCGAGGGAGCGCTCATCTGTGGAAGAACACAAGTCGATACTCACTGTCGCTCTTGACGACGAGACCGTAGAACGTATCGCGCCGCTTCTCAATCGGCAGGGTCTCAGGGTGCTATCGCTGGATCAAGCGGCAGAGGCGCTGAAGCTGGCGCATCGCGACCGCTTCAACCTCGTGATCAGCCGTTACCCGCTCCCGGATATGAAATTGCGCGAGTTCGTGACCGCCGTTCGCGCCGACGGCAGCGCCAGCAAGAACACGTCATTGCTGCTTCTCACCATTCCGGAGATGGCGACCGAAGCCAGACACGGTGTCCAGGGCGGTCCCTTTTTAGTGTTCTCCGGCCAGGAACCGCTGGGATCGCTCGGTCAGGGCGCCGCCCATCTTCTCCAGGTGGCGCCGCGGTACGCGCCTCGCATTTCGACGCGGCTGCGTACGAATCTGAAGGACGATGCGGAGATGTTCAAGGGGTGGATCGTGAATCTATCCCGATCCGGGATGTTGGTGAAGGAGATTCCGATGCTTCCGGTGGGGGCGGTGTGTTTTTTCGACTTCACCCTCCCGAACGGCGAAGCCATCCGTGGACAGGCCGAGGTGATTCGCCACGCCAAGCCCCATCGTGAGCGGGTCACGGGATTTGCCATTCGGTTCATCGATTTCGAGCCCGGAGGCCTGGACGCACTCGTGAGGTGGTGCGACTCCGAAAGGAAGTAGCCACAGTCGGTGGCCCTTTCAAGGCCCTGGAATCGTGATGCCCACACCCCTGGGGCGTGAGCCCCGGGAGGACCTGACGCCACAGGGTTATTGTGTGTCGCGCCTTCCGGCTTCGCCCTGCGGGCTACGCCGTGACAAGTCGGTGCTCGGACACGATGGCTACCGGAGGGGCCCGAGCCGCGAAACCGAGGGCGTGAGCCCCCGGGGGACCTCACGCCACAGGGTTATGGTGTGTCGCGCCTTCCGGCTTCGCCCTGCAGGCTACGCCGTGACAAGTCGGCGCTCGGCCACGCAGGCTACCGGAGGGACCCGAGCCGCGAAGCGGCGGAAGATACTTAGCCTGGGGCGTGAGCCCCAGGAAATGGGCCGAAGAAAAATTCCTAAGCCGCGAAGCGGCGACAGAC
>CAYPBC010000225.1:0-4449 GCA_964408845.1 uncultured Thermoanaerobaculia bacterium | reverse complement strand
AGCTCACCCGCCTCGGCGACGAACCGATTGTGCTTGCCGAGAATCAGCGCGCGCCATACCTTGTGCTCGACTCCGAGGATCAGCGGATCAGCGGCTTCGGCGGCTGTAATCGATTGAACGGGAGCTTCGAGATCGAAGGCCGATCGATCACCTTCGGTCCAATGGCAGTAACAAAAATGGCGTGCATCCCCGGTGGGGATACGGAGAGGGCATTTCTTGCCGCGCTCAAAAAGGCAACCAGCTTTCACAAGACAGCCCACCACCTCGAGTTTCTCGACGCTGAGGGAACGATGGTCGCGCGATTCGAGGCGAGGTACGTCGAGTAGCCTATCTTCCTGATGTGGTGCGTGATCAACTTGCCTGTTCCATGAGAGGCGGGATCGAAGAATTCCGGGCACGATCGAGCGCCGAAGGCGCAAAAGACATTTAGCCTGGGGCGTCAGCCCCAGGTTTTCGTTGCAAAAGATTGAAACGAAGCCGCGGAGCGGCGACAGACAAAATGGCGCTGGTGCCAGCGGCTCACGCCGCAACCGTGATCTGTCGCCCTTTCAGGGCTCATGAGTATCTTGACGCCCACCACCTGGGGCTCACGCCCCAGGCTAAAGATATGTCGCCGCTTCGCGGCTTCGTTTTTTGCACCATGCCGTGACACGTCGCGGCTGCCTCAACCATCACCGAAAAACTCAGAGGTTGCTTGAGAGTGCGGGTTAACATGGCGGCATGAATAACACCATCAGAATCAGCGACAACAGCATCACGCTCCGTTTCGCCACCGCCGACGACGCCGGTTTGATCCTCGACTTCATCCGTCAGCTCGCAGACTACGAGAAGATGACGCACGAGGTGGTGACCGATGAGGATCAGCTCCGCCAATCACTCTTCGGCGAGCGCCGGGTGGCGGAGATCGTGATCGCTTCGTACGACGGCGAGCCCGCCGGCTTCGCGCTCTTCTTCCACAACTTCTCGACCTTTCTCGGCCGGCCGGGGATCTATCTCGAGGACCTGTTTGTCATTCCGAAGCTCCGTGGGCACGGCATCGGACAGGTGATGCTCTCGCACCTCGCCGGCATCGCCGTCGAACGCGGCTGCGGCCGTTTCGAGTGGTCCGTGCTCGACTGGAACACGGACGCCATCCGATTTTACGAACGATTTGGCGCCAAGGCGATGGACGAGTGGACGGTTTCCGAGCCAGCGGCGACGCGCTCGAGGAGTTGGCACGGTCCGGGAGCGAGAACGTTCAACGTTGAACGTTTAACGTTTTAACGTTCCCACCCGCTCGGCCGACACCGTCTTCAGAGCCACACCGAAATCACCAGGTACACGAGGGGTATCGTAAGACCCGCAATCAGCAGCCGGCGGCCGCGGCCGCCGAGCCCCTTCTTACCCGTGATGATGAAGATCCCGGTGCAGGCGAGGACCAGCAGGCCCGCGGCGTAGAGATCCGCAAACCAGGTCCAAAAGCCCTTGCCGTGGTTGAGGTGGAGATAGTTGACCTCGAAGAAGGCATAGCGGCGCCGGGCGTGCTCGTCGACCACGCGGCCGCCGGGGAGCGTCACCGTCAGCGTGCGCTGGTTGAGGAAGATCTTGAGCTCGTCTTGGCCCATGCGCACGATGGAGTTCGGCTCCTCAGTGATCTGCATGCGCTCGAGGACCTCGGCGCCCAATTCCGCCGGCTCACCGAACGGGAGCACGCCGGCCTCCACCACCTCGGTCCGGATGACGTAGTTGGGGTTCCAGTCGTCGATGTGGTTCACGGCCACACCGGAGATGGCGTAGATCACGGTGAGACCGGCAAAGAAGTAGCCGATATCGCGATGAGTCGCGATAATCAGCTTGCGCCAGTGCATCCGATTCAGCCCTTGATCACAGCTCCGGTGCCGCGAATCACATAGACGTACTCACCGACCGCCGGTGCATCGCAGCCGACGCCGGATCCGTCGCGCTTGGGCTCGTCCTTGTCACAGTCTTCGCCCACCTCGTGGCCGTGCGCCGCTGCTGTGCGGGCCTCGATCTGCTCAGGGGTCAACTTGATGGCCTCGAAGACTCCCTCGGCCGAGGCTTCACTACCCATCGAGGTGTAGGGAAATACCATGACGCCGTCCTCGACCTTGATGCGAACGCCGTTGCCGCTCTCGGAGTCGGTTACCTGCATCCAGCATCCACGCTTCTTGCACACGCCGGTGATGACGCCGTCGACCCGGACAGTACGACCGATGTAGTCGTCGGGATTGGCGAGGAGGGTGTCGATGGCCACCGCCTCTGCAAGCATCACGCCATCACCGTACGATGTGGTATCGCCTGCCACCGCCGGCATAGCCGCTATCGCGAAAATCACAAAATTGAGAATGAGAAAGCGTTTCATGTCGTTGCCTCCACAGAAGTTAGCCTTTCCAGGCGCCCGCATCCTCCTCTCTTAGATCGCGCGTGTCAAGCAAAGATATCGGCACGCGCCGAACGCAGCGAGATCCACCGCCCGCCGGCCACGATCAGGTGATCGTGCACCGAGACGCCAACAAATTGGCCACCCAACACCAGGCGGCGGGTGAGATCGAGATCATCGCGGCTCGGCTCGAGATCGCCCGACGGGTGATTGTGGAAGAGCAGCACCCCGGAGGCGCGGTCGAGCAGCGCGAGGCGGAAGAGCTCCGCCCCGTCGACCGGCGCCTGAGTTCGTGTGCCCAGAGTCAACTCGTGGATGGCGAGGAAGCGGTGACGGCCATCGAGGCTGATAAAACCGAAGACCTCGCGGCTCTCACGCTGCAGCCGCTGGACCAGGAACTCGCCCGCGATCTGCGGCTGGTCGAGCCTCTCGGCAGTCCGCACCTCGGCCTTGGCAAGGCGCTGGCCGAGCTCGATCGCCGCCAGCACGCTGGCGGCCTTGGCCGGGCCGAGGCCCGGCCGCGCAACCAGCTCGTTGAGATCCAGCCGTGCGACGCCGGCCAGCCCGCCCGCATCGGCGAGCAGGGCGTGGGCCTCGGCCACAGCGCCGCAGCCGCGGCGTCCGGTTCGCGTGAGGATCGCGAGCAGCTCGGCATCGGACAAGGATCGAGGTCCGTACTCGAGCAAACGTTCACGGGGCCGCTGCGACGGCTCCAAATCACGCATACATTGCATCATGTTTTTCTCCCGGGGAGTCAATCTCCCGGGCGTGGACGGGTTCTGGCGGAATCATAGCACGATCGGTATTGCCCCACCCTCGACTCCGCGTGTTCATTGTGGTAAAAGGAATCAGTAGCGAATCGCTTGCGATGGGGGGAATGCTATGAAGCAGCGTCCGCGAACCCGCGATACCAAGCAACGTCGCGTGGTGTATGACACGGTCAAGAAGACCTACTCCCATCCAACCGCCGACTGGGTGTTCGAGCAGGTCAGACACACTCTGCCAAAGGTCTCGCTGGGAACTGTCTACCGCAACCTCGGGGTGCTCAGGGAAGAAGGCCTGGTGAACGAGATCTTCGGCAATGACCGGCGTGCCCACTACGATGCGGACGTTTCACCCCACGCCCACTTCATCTGCGAGTCGTGTGACCAGATCATCGATGTGCGCGGCGTCGAGACCATCGACTGGAAGACCCTCAAGGACCTCGTCGGCTGCGAAGTCGCCGATCAGAAGATGGTCTTCACCGGACGCTGCACCGGCTGCCGCCAACTGGAACCGAAAAGGGCATAGCCTTCGGATCCTGGCGGATCCTTGGCAGTTCTCAATTCTCAATTCTTAATTTTTAAAGACCACGTCAGAATCCAGAACACGATTGTGGCGCGGCCGTCTTGGCTGCGCATGACCACGCACGTTCTGCACGCGCGACATGCATCACGAGAGGAGCGCGGTTCAGATGGTAATTGAGAACTAAGAATTGAGAATTGAGAATTCGCCGAGTGAATTACGCGCCGCGTAATTTACTCGGCGACGACGTCTGTGATCTCGGGTGCGTAGAGCTTGATGCGCTCGGCGACGAAGTCGGCCAGCGTCGAATTGGCCATGGCGCAGTGGCGACATGCTCCGTGAAGACTGACCTTCACCGTGGCGCCCTCGATGTTCACCAGCCTCAGGTCGCCCCCGTCCGCCTGGATCGCCGGCCGCACCTCTTCGATGGCGAATGCGACCCGATCCTCGGTGCTCCCCTGCGGCCATGCCTTTGAATCCACTTTTTTCTCCGTCCGCTCACCTCAACGCAGTCGGGGTGGCGTATCATTCCCATATGGGTCACTGCACGGAATATCCTCGTGGGACCGCGAACTTTTGCCGCCCGGTTTCCGTTGGTAGAGGTTGAGAATGGACATGGCTGAATTGGAAACCACTGTCGAGCGCTGTCGCGAGGGCGACGAGGACGCATGGAGCGCTCTGGTAAGCACCACCCTACGCCCTATCTACCGTCTGTGCGCGAGCTACGCACCGTCGGCGGCCGAGGCCGAGGAGCTCTGCCAGGAGGTCTATTTCAAGCTGTGGGA
>CAYPBC010000224.1:0-4467 GCA_964408845.1 uncultured Thermoanaerobaculia bacterium | reverse complement strand
TTCAAGAGCCGTTAGGAGGCACCGTGGCACGCAAGGCAATGATCGCGAAAAGCCTGAAGACGCCGAAGTTCAAGGTTCGTCAGCGCAACCGCTGCCGGGTCTGCGGTCGACCGCGAGGATATATGCGCAAGTTCCAGTTGTGCAGGTTGTGCTTCCGCAAACTGGCCCTCGAAGGGTATCTCCCCGGGGTCACCAAGGCGAGCTGGTGAGGAGTGCATCATGAGCATGACTGATCCGATTGCCGATCTGCTGACCCACATCCGGAACGCAACCAACGTGCGCCACGACCGCACTGATGTTCCAGCGTCGAAAATGAAGCTCGAGATCGCGAAGATTTTGAAACAGGAAGGGTACATCCGCACCTTCAAGGTGCTCGAGGAGGGTCCGCAGGGGACAATCCGTATCTACCTCAAGTACGCCGACGACGGCGAATCGGTGATCCACGGCTTGCAACGGGTTTCGCGCCCGGGCTGCAGGATCTACCGAGGGGTGGAGGATCTGCCCAAGGTCCGCAATGGGCTCGGTGTTGCGGTGATCTCGACCAACCGGGGCGTCGTCACCGACGAGCAGGCGAGAGGTCTGCAAGTGGGTGGCGAAGTTCTGTGTGAGATCTGGTAGGAGGCGTCATGTCACGGATTGGAAGACAACCGATTCCCGTGCCCAACGGGGTCGATGTTCAGATTGCTGGAGACGTGGTCTCTGTCAAGGGCCCCAAGGGACAGCTTCAGGTGAAGCTGTTACCCGGTATCTCGGCGGCGATCGATGACGGATCCGTCAACGTCAGCCGCGCCGATGACGAGGGTCAGACGCGCTCGTATCACGGTCTGGTGCGCGCCCTGTTGGCCAATGCCACGACTGGTGTCTCCGAAGGCTGGTCGAAGGAGCTGGAGATTGTCGGAATCGGCTACCGTGCCGAGAGTAAGGGCAAGACTGTCACCTTCAACCTCGGTTTCTCGCATACCATCGACTTTGCGGTACCCGAAGGGATTGAGATCGATGTCGATGCGAAGGCCAACAAGGTGATGGTAAGGGGCTTCGATCGTCAACAGGTCGGCCAGATTGCGGCGGAAATCCGTGCGTTGCGGCCGCCTGAGCCATACAAGGGCAAGGGTATTCGCTACTCCGACGAGAGGGTCCGCACCAAGGCCGGCAAGCGGGCGGCGGCAACAGTATGATCCGGGTTCATACCGTAGCAGGGAGCTCTGAAATATGAGGGTTACAGATCGTAAGCAGCGTCGGGTGAAAACCAAGCGCCGTTATCGCACAGCCGTTCACGGAACCGCCGACAGGCCGCGTCTGTCGGTGTACCGGAGCCTGCGCCATGTCTACGCTCAAATTATTGACGACGACAAGGGCGTGACCCTTGCATCCGTGTCCACCCTCCAAAAGGAGACTTCCGGGGGCCTCGATGCAACCGGTAATCGTGAGGCCGGCAAGGTGCTCGGGAAGTTGATTGCCGAACGGGCAAAGGAGCAGGGCGTGGAATCCGTGGTCTTCGACCGTGGAGGCTTTCGGTATCACGGCGTGATTCAGGCATTTGCCGATGGGGCCCGCGAAGCGGGTCTGAAGTTCTAGAGAAGACCGGGTTAGGGGTTGCCGACAATGATGAACCGAGAGTCCGAATTCGCTGAAACAGTTGTTCACATCAACCGCGTCGCCAAGGTGGTGAAGGGCGGAAAGAACTTTAGTTTTTCCGCAGTTGTGGTTGCTGGTGACGGCGCCGGCAAGGTCGGCTACGGCACCGGCAAGGCCCGTGAGGTGCCGCCCGCAATTCAGAAGGCGAGCGAGCAGGCTCGCAAAGAGATGGTGAAAATCCCCCTGGTCAGCGGTACGGTGCCGCATCTCGTATGGGGGCGTTGGGGCGCCACAAAGGTTCTGCTCCGTCCGGCCTCCCCCGGTACCGGCGTCATAGCCGGCGGTGGGGTGCGTGCAGTGATGGAATCGGCTGGTGTGGCCAACGTGCTGACCAAGATCATCGGCAGTCGCAATCCGTTCAACGTGGTCCGGGCGACGTTCAACGCCATCGACCGGTTGATGACCCTGGGCGAGGTGCAGCGTTTGCGCGGTGTTGAGGTGGCTGCCGAGGCGGACGCCGAGCCCGAGCCGGAGAGCGCTCCGGCCGAGGAGCCCACCAAAACCGTGGCGGTTGAGGAGGTTGAAAACTCATGACCGCAGAAAAGAAGGACGCAAAGGCCGTAGCCGAGGCTCCGGCGAAAAAGGCGCCTGCAAAGAAAACAGTCGCCAAGAAGGCGGCTCCGAAAAAAGAGCCGGCAAAAAAACCCGCCGTGAAAAAGGCGCCGGCCAAGAAGGCTGCCCCCAAAAAGACGGCTGCGACGAAGAAGACCGCCGCCAAGGCGCCGGCGAAGAAGGCCGCACCGAAGGAAACCGCCGCCAAGACGCCGGCGAAGAAGGCTGAACCAAAGAAGGCTGCGGCGAAAGCCTCCAAGAGCACGAAGATTCTCAAGATTACGCAGGTGAAGAGCCAGATCGGTTTTGCGAAGAAACAGAGGCGGGTGCTGGCCGGGCTCGGTCTCGGTCGGATCGGCCGAACAGTTACCAGGGGCGACGACCCGTGCATCCGAGGCATGGTTGCAAAGGTCATCCACCTGGTCTCGGTCGAGGAACTGGAGGGGTGAACCATGGAACTTCATGATCTGCATCCGGCGCCGGGCGCCAAGCGCCAGCGCAAGCGGGTTGGGCGGGGTCCCGGCTCGGGCAGCGGCAAGACCGCAGGGCGCGGCCACAAGGGCCAGAAATCGCGCAGCGGGTACTCGCGACGCTACGGGTTCGAGGGCGGTCAAATGCCCCTCGTACGACGCATCCCCAAGCGCGGGTTCACCAACATTTTCAGAGTTGAGTTCCAGGTCGTGAATTTTCGCGACCTCGAGCGGGTCTTCTCCGAGGGTGACACCGTGTCACCGGAATCCCTGACCGAGAAGGGTTTGGTCCGCGGCGGCAAGCGACCGATCAAGGTGCTTGCCGACGGCGATCTCAACAAAAAGCTCATAGTCCAGGCCCATAAGTTCTCAGGTGCCGCGCGGTCCGGCATAGAGAAAGCCGGCGGTAGTTGCGAGGTGGTGACGTCGTGATCGACAGCTTCCGCAATATCTTCGCCATTCCGGACCTCCGCAGGCGTGTGTTCTTCACATTCGCGTTGCTCTCGGTCTACCGCCTGGGGTCGTTCATTCCAATCCCGGGCATCGACCCGGTGGCGATTGCCGAGTTCACGAAGGCGGCCGAGGGCACCCTGCTCGGGTTCATCAACCTTTTCTCGGGCGGCGCGCTCGGAAGGATGACGGTCTTTGCGCTCGGCATCATGCCGTACATTTCGGCATCCATCATTCTCCAACTGCTGACGGTGGTGTGGCCGTATCTCGAGAAGCTCTCCAAGGAGGGCGAGCTCGGCCGCCGCAAGATTACCCAGTACACCCGATACGGCACGATCGTGCTGTCGGTGATCCAGGGTATGGGCATCTCGTTCTTCCTCGAGCGGACAACTGCTCCCGGCGGCGCGTTTTTGGTGCCGGAACATCTCCAGGGATGGGGGTTCCGTCTCCTGACGGTGCTCACATTGACCACCGGAACGGCGTTCGTGATGTGGCTTGGCGAGCAGATCTCGGAACGCGGGATCGGCAACGGTATCTCGTTGATCATCTTCGCGGGAATCGTCGTCGGTTTGCCGGGGGCGATCATCAACACCATCACTGACATGCAGACCGGGGCGTTGAGCATCATCACGGTCGTTCTGCTGGTCGTCTTCATGATCTTGGTGGTGGCCGCGATCGTGTACATGGAACGTGCGCAACGGCGAATCCCGATCCAATACGCCAAGCGCGTTGTCGGCCGAAAAGTGTACGGCGGTCAGAGCACGTACCTACCGCTGCGCCTCAACACCGGCGGCGTGATCCCGGTGATTTTCGCGGCCTCGATCATGTCCTTCCCGCAAACCCTCGGCCAGATGATCGACAACCGGTGGCTGCAGAAGATCACCGAGGCCCTGGCATGGGGCGAGCCCATGTACAACCTCGTCTACTTCATTTCGATCATTTTCTTCTGCTACTTCTACACCTCGATCATCTTCAACCCCGAGGACACCGCCGAAAACATGCGCAAGTACGGTGGGTTCATCCCGGGCATCAGACCCGGCAAGCGAACCGCCGAGTTCATCGACAAGATCCTCACCCGCATCACCCTGGTCGGCTCTGTCTACCTGGCGGTGGTGGCGATCCTGCCGAATATCCTGATCGCGGGATTCAAGGTCGCGACGATTCCGTTCATCGGACCCACCATCGACGCGTTCCTGCCCGCCTGGTTCACCCAGGGGCTGGGGGTCAAGTTCTTCTTTGGTGGGACCTCGCTGCTGATCGTGGTTGGCGTCGCCATGGACACGGTCCAGCAGATCGAGTCACAGTTGGTGATGCGCCACTACGACGGGTTCATGCGTCGTGGCCGCGTGCGCGGGAGGCG
>CAYPBC010000223.1:0-4468 GCA_964408845.1 uncultured Thermoanaerobaculia bacterium | reverse complement strand
CCGCCCGAGTGCAGCCCGCCGGCGCGCCAAAGGCGCGCAGCGTTGGAGGTCGGCGACTCCGACGAGCGCCTGTGCTCGGAGGAGACGTCGGCCGAGAACGCGTGGCCGCGGTCGAAGACCGCGGACGGTGGGCGTCCGGGCACGGGCGCGCTACACTCTCGTCCATGAGAATCGGTGACAGATGGTATCGGACGATTTGGCCGGCTGCCGACGGGTTGGCGGTTGAGGTCATCGACCAGACGCTCCTGCCCCACGTCTTCGAAACTCGGAGAATCGAGACTCTGGACGCTGCGGCGGAGGCGATTCGCTCCATGCAGGTTCGGGGAGCGCCGCTCATCGGCGCCACCGCCGCCTACGGGTTGGCACTCTCGCTGCGCGAAGATCCCTCAGACGATGGGTTGCGCGAGGCGGTGGAAGTGTTGGCCGCAACTCGGCCGACGGCGGTCAACCTGGCATGGGCGCTCCGAGCGATGGAGGCGGCGGTCCGCGAGCTTCCGGTGTCCGAGCGGGCGCCGGCGGCCTGGGCTGAGGCGGCGCGAATCTGTGACGATGACGTCGAACTCTGCCGGCAGATCGGAGAGCACGGCCTTGCGCTCGTCGAGGAGTTGGCGGAGGGCGCTGGAGACCGACCGCTCAACGTCCTGACCCACTGCAACGCGGGTTGGCTGGCGACCGTCGACTGGGGGACGGCTTTGGCGCCGGTTTACATGGCGCACGACGCGGGAATTGAGGTTCACGTGTGGGTCGACGAGACCCGACCCCGCAACCAAGGGGCGGCGCTGACGGCCTTCGAGCTTGCGGCCCACGGGATTCCCCACACCCTGATCGCCGACAATGCCGGCGGCCACCTTATGCAGCACGGCAAGGTTGATGTTTGCCTGGTGGGAACCGACCGTACGACCGCTCACGGCGATGTGGCGAACAAGATTGGTACCTATCTCAAGGCCCTGGCGGCCTTCGACAACGACGTGCCCTTCTATGTCGCGCTGCCGTCCACGACCATCGACTGGGAAATCAGTGACGGTCTCGCCGAGATCCCGATCGAGGAACGGTCGCCGGACGAGCTGACCCTGGTCCGTGGTAGGACGGGTGAGGGGTCACTGACGACGGTCGAGATCGCCCCGCCGGGTTGTCCGGCCGGGAACTTCGCGTTTGACGTCACTCCGGCGCGGCTGGTCACCGCCTTGGTGACTGAGCGCGGCGTCTGCGACGCCTCGATTGATGGCCTGTTGGCGATGTTCCCGGAACATCGAACACCGTGATGAAACCCTACACGAGGAAAGTGGCGAATCGCCTAGTCATACGATGGGCGTTTGGAATCGTCTGTCTGCCGGCCGTGGTCGCCGGGCTCGGCTGCCGATCTGTGGCGGTCCCGGAAGACCACGAGCCGCCATGGGACGTGGCGCGGGCCGAGGTGATTCGGTGGCAACCGGACGATCCGTCGTTCGGCCAGGATTTTGCGCTCGAGGCGTCGGGTTTGGCGGCTTCGGCGCATGTGCTCTATGTGCCGTCGGAGAAATACGCTCGTCTGCTGGTCATCGATCTGAAGGACCAAGCGCGGGCGCGAGTCCGGCGGCTGGTAGTGCCGAAGTATTCGGAGCTCGAAGCAGTTGCCGTGATCGATGGTGGCGTGCTTCTGTGCGATGAGGCCCATGCGACGGTGTACGAGGTGACATTAGGGGATGGTGACCGGTCGACATCGGATCTCGAAAGTGAACCGCTGGTCGCCCGGGAGCTTCTCCTCGACGGAGTTGACGTTGAAGGTGACAAGATTGGCTTCGAGGGTATCGAGGTTGATCGTGACGGCGGTACCGTGTTCCTCCTTTTGGAGCGCCGCGAGACGGATGTCGGGGGCTGCGTGTCGCGTATCTACCGCCTCCGCCGGCAGGGGAGGAGCTTGACCTCCGACCGCGGCCCCCTTAATGTTGCACTTCCGGACTGTACCTGGAGGTTGACCGGGCTCGCTTGGTGGGGCGAACGGATGATCGCGCTGAAGACCCAGTATCCGGGGGAACGGTACGAGGTCGTGACCGTCGATCTAACGACCGGCGCCGCTCTGGTGGTGCTCGACCTCACGGAGTTCCTGCGCGCACTCGAAAAAGAGGGCTGGAGCAACAACGTCGAAGCCATTGCGGTCACCGGGGACGGTGCGCTGTGGCTTGTGTCCGACAACGCCGTCACTGGCATCATCGATGATCCATTGCCGCCACCGGCTGAATCTCGAACCTTGCTCCTGCGCATTCCACCTACGGCAGCACCGCGCGAATAACCGCCATACCGAGTGTCGGAGGAGTGTAGTTTCGATGTAGAATAAAAAGGACAATGTTCGCCGATCTGCGCTGCGGATGTTTTGGCAGGGAATCAACAAGAGGAGATGGTTTGACGGACCTCATGCAGTCGCCACAGTTCGCTTTATTGGCGATCTTCCTGGCGGGGGTATTGTTTCTCGTTGTCGTGGCCCTGTTAGTGGCGTTGTACCGGGCCTCTGCGGCCCGGCAAAAAGCGGAGATCTCGGCCCGAGAGGTCAAAGAGGCGTCGGTGCGGAAGTTCCGGCGGCTCGAACACGATCTCCACTTTCTGGTTGATTTCTATCGCGTCTTCGCCCGTTTGCTCGCAGAGATGCACGCCGAAAAGAAGGTGCGGATGATCCCGCAGGCTCTGCTCAACGCGATGGTTGAAATCTATGGGCCTGAGGTGGCGGCGGTGCTCGTGCGGCGCGACCCCTCCGACGGCAATTCCGAGGAGGTCCCGCGGCTGTCAGTGGCTGCCCTCCATTCGACCAGGGGCTCCCTGCACAAGGGTATGGAGTTCAAGTTCGGTGAGGGACAGGCCGGAACGGTGGCCGAGCGGATGCAGGTGATGGTGCGAAAGGACTTTGATGAGGACCAGCTCGCCAGCTACGAGCGCTCCCGGATCGTGAACGAGCCCAAGTACGACATCATCGCGCCCATGGTGGCCGGAGAAGAAACGCTCGGCGTGTTGGCCATCTCCCGTCCCGATCGCCACCATGATAGTGAACGCGACGTGCTCGAGATGATCGCCCGAGTCGGTGCCTTGACGTGGAAGAACGTCCAAGCGTACCGGGTCAAAGAGGTCGAGGCGGAAATCGACAAGCTGACCAAGATCTTCAACAAGGGAGCCCTCTTGCACCGCCTCGGTCTGGTGCTCCTCGAGGCTCGCACCGCGGGCGGCAGGGCCTCGGTATTCATGTTCGATCTCGACAACTTCAAGATCTACAACGACACCAACGGCCATCTCGCGGGCGACCGGTTACTTACTGAGCTGTCGCAGTTGGTCCAGAATATGGTGCGCAGTGACGATGTGTTCGGGCGGTTTGGCGGCGAAGAGTTCCTGCTCGTGATGCCGGATCGCAATGGTACCCAGGCGATGACCGTGGCCAGAGCGATTCGCAAGGCCATCGAGGAGTACTCGTTTGTAGGCGGTGAGACCCAGCCGCTGGGGCGCGTCACCATCAGTGGTGGAGTCGCGTGTTTCCCGGATGATGCAACCGAACAGGTTGAGCTCATGAAGGCAGCGGACAACGCGCTTTACAGGGCGAAGGGGAGCGGGCGGAACCAGGTTCGAAGGGCCGACGAGTCCGGCCTCAATCCGGTCGCCTCCAGGTAAGCAAGGCACAGGGCTCAGGGTCCAGGGTTCACCTGCACCTTGAACCCTGAACCCTGAGTGTTATCATGGCCGCCATGAAAGTCGATGTACGGCATGTGGATGACATCATCATCGTCGATCTCGATGGTCGGCTCGTGATGGGGGTCGGCGACGAGCTCCTTCGCGACGTGATGAACGAGCTGGTCGCGGAGGATTGGAAGAAGATCCTGCTCAATTTGCGCAAGGTCAGCATTATCGACAGCTCGGGCATCGGCGAGGTGGTCTCCGGATGGAAGCTGGCGGGTCGATTCGGCGCGTCGGTCAAGCTTCTCCGTCCGGCACCCCAGGTCGAGCGAACTCTGAAGCTGACCCAGCTGCTGCCGTTGCTCGAAGTCTTCGACGATGAGAGCGATGCGGTGGCCAGCTTTCAGAACCGCTCATCCTAAGCTGATCATCCCGGCGTCGCCCGGGAAGCTTCAATCGGAGGAGGCATCCGAAATGTTCGACAATTTTCGCGAGGGATACCGCGAAGAGCTTGACAGCATCCATGACGCAGGAACCTACAAAGAGGAGCGCGTCATTTCCTCACCCCAGAGCGCTGAAATCGAGGTGCCCCAGGGCGAGGTGATCAATTTCTGCGCGAACAACTACCTCGGCCTCGCCGACAACCCGGAGATCATCGCCCGGGCCAAGCAGGCTCTCGACGAGCGCGGTTTCGGTATGGCCTCGGTGCGATTCATCTGCGGCACCCAGGACCTCCACAAGGAGCTCGAGACCACCATCAGCCGCTTCAACGGCACAGACGACACGATCCTCTACTCGTCGTGCTTCGACGCCAATGCCGGCCTCTTCGAGACCATCC
>CAYPBC010000222.1:0-4470 GCA_964408845.1 uncultured Thermoanaerobaculia bacterium | reverse complement strand
GTCCTGGTTGCGGTTGTCAGTCTCGGTCGCATAGGCCGCGACGCCACCTCCACTCATGACCTCCACCTTGATCGAACCAGTCATGGAGACATTGTTCAGGCCGAACCTCTTGAAGACGTCGAAATGCCACAGCTTGCCGGGACTGATCACGGCCTCGAACGGTTCCGCCGCCTCTGCGCCGTTGATGTCATACAGAGTGATCCGCACGCCGGTCCAGCCGTCGCGGTCGGTGTTGAGGAGACCGATATTGGTGCGGAAGCCGAAGTTTCGGTCGGCCGAGTTCGAGACCCCGACGATAAAGCCGGTGTCGCCCGGCTGCAGGAGGTCATCCGATCCAAACGTCCGCAGATTGAGGCCGTACGTGCCGCCGGTCTCGGCGTCGAGGTTGTAGGTGCGCGCGGCGACCTGCGGCGCCGGACCTCCGTCGGTTCCGGTCAGGATGATGTAACCCCGGGTCTCATCGAGACTGAGCTCGTCCCCTACAACGTCGAGATAACGCTTGATGCCGTAGACGCTGAGCGTCGGCAAGGTGAAGCCGTACGAGTTGTCCGGCTCGTCTCCGACCACGAACTCCACCTCGCCGCCGGCGAGCCAATCCTCGGTCGGGTTGAAGATCCACAGATCGGTGCGCCACTGCGAGTCGTTGGAACCCGTGAGACTGGCGACGCCGGCCAGCCAGAGCCGGTTCTCATCGTTGAATGAGGACTGGTAGAGGACCGAATCGCCGGTGCGATTGTCGACCACCGTGATCAAGGCCTCGACATCGGCCTCGCCGATGCCCACCCGCACCGAGAACGCCGGCAGGTTGCTTTCCACGCTCAATCGGGTGGCGATGTCGTTGAACTGTTTGGTGCTGTGGCCGAGAACCTTTACGAAAATCTCCTCGCCAATTTGCTCACCGCTCGGCTTGTGGGCGACAATCGACACCCACACCTCGTCGTCCTCGTAGTTCACCAGTCGCAGGTTGCTGCGATAGTGGGCGGTTTGGACCAGCCCCGTGACGTCGAGGTGCTCGCGCCCAACGCGCTTCACCGGCAGTGCCGGGACGAAGAGCCCGAGCGAGCCGTCCGGAGTTTCATTGAAGGTACGCGAGATCGACAACATCTTGCAGCCCGAGGCGCTGGTCGACTCGATCCGCACCGAACCGGTAATGTCCTCATCCTCGAGGGCGGGGATGGCCTCGGTGATGTCTGAAAAGACCCGGGTCTCGTCCGGTCCAAGCCCGAATTCGCGGAAAACCAGGTCGGCGCCGGTGTTGTCGGTGTTCTCGGGTTGATACTCGATTCGCACGGCGAGGTTCTCACCGCACGGGTTGTAGAAGCGGAGGTCGGACTCCCAGCGGGTATCGTAGGCGCCGTCGAGGCTGACCGCGGCGCCAACCACGAAGTCCTCTACCGGCGCCTCGGCCACGTCCACATAATCGAAAGTGGAGTCGAAGCCAAAACAGTTGGTCGCGATCAAAGTCACCCGGTAGCGACCCGGCTCGTTAAATCGGAAAGCAGTGCTCTGATCGGTGCTGGTGAAGACGTCCTCGTCGGCCGGGTTGCCGTCCCCGTCCTCAACCATGGTGACGGTCCATCGCCATGAGGTGGGTGCAGTGTCGCCCTGGTCGGCGATCTGGGTGACCCTGAAGTTCTGGCGCCCGACATTGATGGTGCCATTACGGGTGGTCTGTCCCTCGTTGGCGGCGACCGTGTAGCTCACCGTTCCCGGGCCCGAACCCGAGCCGGCATCAATGGTCAGCCAGGTCGAGATGGTGGTCGCGTCCCACGCACAGTCGGTGGTCGTGTTGATGTTGAACGAGCTGCTACCCCCCTCGGGCGGGAAGCTCTTCGCGTATTGGCTGAGTGAATAACTGCAGCCGCCGCCTTCGCAGGCGCCGGTATCCGCAACCGTCACGGAGTTGGCGGCGGTGCCGATGACACTGCCATTGACCTTCACCGTCAGGTTGACGGTCATGGCGCCGCTCGACGAGTAGGTGTACGACATGCTGTGGCAGTCGCCGAAGATCGGCGTGCAGGTCTGCGTCTGATCCGCGCCGCCGCACCCGGGGCCGCCGAAGTCCCACGCGGCTTCCACCTCTCCAGCAACGCCGACGATCTCGAATGTCACCTTCTCGCCGATCTCGGGGACGGTGGGATCCCACGTGAAGCCGACGGTCTCGGCGGCCTTGGCGGCCTTTGACGAGGTGTCGGTGAAGATCACCGTCTCGCCGGTGTAGATAGTATCCGCGCTCATGAGGAAGTGGGCATCCGGGCGAGCATCGGCGAGACAGCATTCGCCCCGGGGCGCCACCGTCGGAACTTTGGTTTGCTGGCGCCCATCGGTCAGTACCATCGTGATCGCCTTCGGCCCCGATGTCGAGTAGTTCCACGTCATGGTGTTGCAGGTACCGGAAGGCAGATACCCGCAGTCGATGACCGGGCTACTGTCACGACAATTAGGCTCGCCAAAGTCCCAGCTTGCAACCTCGAGCACCGGATCAACCGAAAAGGTCACCGTCTCTCCGATCTCCGGGTTGGGTGTGGACATCGTAAAGTTGGCCGCCGCCCACGGGGCATCCTGGTTGACGACGAAGGCCCGGCCGGCCGCGCTGATCAAGCCGCCGCGTTTCGGTCCGGTGTTCTCGTCAACCCGGTAGCGCACGGTTCCGGTGCCGGTATGAGAGCCGGTAGGCGAGAGGACTGTGATCCACGGGAAGGTGGTCTGAGCCGTCCACGAGCACACGCTTCCGATGACATTGACGGCAAAGGTCAACTCACGACTTTGGGGCCCGAGGGTGGCACTGTAGGGGCTCAGATTGTACGAGCATCCACCGCCGCCACCACCACAGCTACCGGTCTGGGAAATCGTGATCGTCTTCGGCGGGGCGGTGAAAATGTTTTCGCCGATCTCGACCGTCAGGTTGACGGTCCGGGTGCCGCTGACGGCGTACTTGTAACTCTGGTGCTTGCAGTCATTCCACAGCGAGGGGGCGCACACCGGCGTCGAATCGGCGCCGTCGCAGCCGGTGCCGCCCATGCTCCAGCTCGCCTTGTCGATATCCACCGGCACCCCGAGGATTGAAAAGCTCACGCTGGTGCCGATCTCCGGATACAAGGGACTGAAGCTGATGGTGGGCTGGATGTTGCCGTTGCCCACGGACACTGACTTCGTCGCCGTACTTTGAGCCTGGTCATCGTTGTTGGTCGCCGTCAATTCAACGGTGTAGGTAGTGTCGGAGTTCAGCGACTCGGCGGGGATCGTGCACACCGACGCCGCCGGGCAGCCGGTGTAGGCGTGGGTGGCGCTTTCGACGAGCCACTCGTAGCTCAAATTGCCGTCCACCGGTTTCGAGATCGAGCCGTCAAGGATGATCGGCTGGGTGTGGAGCGGGCTCGCGGGCGAGACCGTGAAGTCCGCCGCCACCGAGGTGACGTCGAAGTCGATGATCTCGTCGGTCGCCTGGTAGGCGCCGCCGGCCGCGGTTTGGTGTAGATAATCGACCGTGAGATAAAACGCCCACACACCGGCCTCGTCGAGGGTGACGATAGCCGGTGAGCCGTAGCGGTTGTAGCTCGCGCTCTCTGGGGGATCAATCGTCCAGGTGTAGGGGGTGGCGTCCGGGTTGCCCTCGGCGGTCGCGGTCAGGGTCACGCTGTCGCCCCTGATCACCGCCGACGGCTCGATCGCAATGGTCGCCGCCGGCGCGCGGTTGATGCTGATATCGGTGTCGAAGGATGGATCGGTCGGCGGCAGGTCGTTGGCCTCGACCAGGATGTGGGCGCGATAGCCGACGTCCCAGGGCAGGTCCTGGGGAATCTGATATGTAATCTCGTGCGGGTTGGTGGCCGACGGGTTCGTGGTGCCCGCGACCAGGACGCCCCCCGGTTCCTTGGTGATCCAGATCGCCAAGCGGTCCACCCGGCCGGTTGTATTGTCAATGACGGTGACGGTGTCTCCGGGGAAGACCTCGGACGGGGTGATGTTCAGATCGGCCACCGCCGGCGTCGGCTGCAGGCAATCCTGGAGGTCGAAGACCTGGTGGACGGCGTTGCGGCTGAGGAAGAGCGCCGAGCCATCCGACGACAGCGCGGCGCCGTTCTCGAAACCGCAGCTCGGCAGGTCGTTGTGAATCAGCGACGAGTCGGACCAGTAGGTCGCTTCGAACTCCTCCGGCACGCCATCGTCGATGACAAAGGTGCGGGCCGAGCGGGTCCAGCCGATCATGGCCATCGCCAGCGTCGATGCCGTGTTGGGGCTCGGAGAGCGCAGCGACACGATGGTCGCGGTCGCCGGAATCACATGCTGGAGCGCCGGATGGGCGGGGTCGTTCAGACCCCAGATGGTGACCTCGCGGTCGTCGAAATTGGCCGACGCCGCCCGCAGGTTGTTGGCGTCGATGGACAGCTCGTAACGACGCCCAAACATGCCGGGCGGCGAGTCCTGGTACACGAGGGCAAGGGCGGCGCCAGCCCCGTCCGCCCTGAA
>CAYPBC010000221.1:0-4487 GCA_964408845.1 uncultured Thermoanaerobaculia bacterium | reverse complement strand
GCTTTTCGGGTGAAAATCAGCGGCATTCCGATGGCAAGCACCACGACGACGTTGAAAAAAACATTGAAGGTGACGCCGTACTGCCAGGAAATCCCGGTATCCAGCACAAACCAAAGCCCCAACCCGACCACCAGGCAGTCCCAGGCCCATTTCTCGCGCCGTTTGAAGGGGATATGGGCGATGAATGTCAGGAAGATACCCCACCCGGCGATGGTCGCACCCCAGACGCCGTAGAGCCAACCCTGGAAGGAGGTCACGCCCTTCGGGAGGTGAGCGGAACCCCAAAAGGCCGGATCAATCTGTCGGTTGAACAAGTCGAAGAGCGGAGTCTGGTTGACGAAAGCCATGAACAGACCAAATGCGGTGATCCCCAAACTAACGATGAAGAGCCATTTTTGCCAGAAAGTAAAACGATTCATTGTGTTTCTCCTTCTCCTATTATTCGGATCGCCCAGCCGTGCAGAGAGCTTGCCTTTATCTCGCCAAGATGGTGTGTTTGGGTGCCAGAGCTGACAATCGTGGCACTTTTACGGTTGCCGCTCCTCTTTGACTTCAATCTGTCAAACCTGTCGGTTCTAGAGAGGTGCCCGGCACGCGCTAGCGCACTTAGCCTGATGGGGTGATCCAGAAGATCATAAGTGAGTGCCCGGCACCATTTCACTCCTGGCCCTGTTCTCTCAGCCAGCCAGTACACCTTGCCACGCCTTTCTGAGGGTCTCCTTGGCATCGGTGACGATCGGTTCTCCATGCGCGATGAGGACTCGCTCGAAATCCCACGAGAGAATTCGTGACAGTGACCTGCTGGCGGCTGTCTTGTCTTTCCAACCCAACTGATACTCGGGCGCCGGCTTGGGGCGGTTCCACATTCTGAAGACGACCTTCCAGAAGAACCTCAATACCCAGTTGGTACCCGGCGTCGAATCGCCGATGTTCTCGATCAGGTCAACGAGGATCAAAGTCCTGCTCGCCCGGTGTAGGAACGCGACTTCCCAGATGAACCGTGAGCCCTCCACCAGGACTTGATCGAGCTCAGCATCCCATTCGGGTTGTGCGTTGCCATCGAGTATCCCATCGAAGGGGATGTTGGGACGCTTCCGCTCGATGCCGGGACAGAGAAACGTCTTCGCGTCCGGGAATGCCTTCTGACATGAGATGACGTGCAGGTAGTGGAATGTGCCCGGCGCCACGATGAAGGCGGTGGGGCCGAGGTCGGCGATCTCTGCCTTCGTTTGTGAGTCGATCTCGCAGGGCGAGTGAATCAGCAGGTCGCCCGCCTTGAGACGTATCACGGTCATTAGGGCCGGGAAGGTGCAGCCGGAGTAACGAATCGGATACTTCTTCACCCAAACGTCCGGAGCGAACATTTCCAGAGCCGTGCTCATGTGACCTCCCTCATCCCTCCGTCTGATTCAGGTGCCTGGCGACCTTCTTCTGCCCTTTGTTTCTTGTTGCGTTGGAACCCCGTTCATACGATCCGCCCTTCATGGTAGTCGGCCAGCCGCGCCTGGGGAATCACCCATCGCTTGTGAGTGCCGGGCACGGCGTAACGGAGGTACAGGCTTGGGTCGCCGAGGCCGCCGCCGCTGGGCCGCTCGAGGGCGATCACGCCGCAGGCCGGCCCCGTCAGGATTGGAGCGAGGAACAAGCACAAACGGTTCATTTCAACTCCTCCCACACCGAGTGCTCGACCATCCCGTGCTCCCGGAGAACCGAGGCCAAGCGAACTCCGAGGTCGCTAGTGTGAACACTTTCCCCGGCGATTTCGCGATGGAGATGGACTGCCAGGTCGGCTTCGAGCCTGGTATGCCGGTAGATCCGGACATCCATCGGATCGTTTTCGGAATCGGTGGACTTTCGGATGACGTCGACAAGGGTTTGTGGGTTCAGCCCAGCCAGCCGCAGATGGATGATCTCCAGGGTCTTCATGATTCGGCTCCGAGCTCCCGGAAGTGCGCCTCGAGGGTGTGGGTGCCGGTTGACGGAGCCACCACATCTGTGGTCGCCATGGTGGTGAAGAACGCCAGCAGCTCGCCCTGGTGCCGGTTGAAGATGCGGACCAGGCGCACCACCGACCACATCAGCCACTCGGGGACGTGTGAGACCCTGGCCGGCCTTTCGAGGACCTCGAACGCGAGCGCCGCCACGTCGTTCCAGGTCATGGTCTGCGGCCCGCCCACGTCGATGTCGGTGGCGTCGCCCTCCACGGCATCGGCACACGCCACGGCGAGATCGGCGCCGTGGATCGGATTAACGCGGTTCTCACCCGAACCGATGAGCCAGACCCTGCCCCTGCGGGCCATCTCGAAGACCTCGCCCATGTCCGAGAAGTAGCCGGTCGGCCGCAGCACGGCGTAGTCGATTCCCGACGCCTTGAGCTCGTCAACGAAATCCTCGTGGGCAGCGATGATTTCCAAATGCCGCAACCCGGGCCCGTTGAAGCCCGACACATAGACGAACTTTTTCACTCCTGCCTTGAGGGCCGCCTCGAGCAGGTTCTTGTTCCCCTGGTAGTCGACGTCGCGGAAGGTCAGCCCGTCCTTTTGCCTGGTGATGCCGATCGAGGAGAAGACCACGTCGATTTCGTCACCGATGTGCTCGAGCGTGTCGGGCCGAGTGACCTCGGCCTCGACGATCTCGTCCGTTGAGTCCCAGAGGTGGCCGAGCTTCCGGGGAGAGCGGACCAAAGCGCGAACGAAGCAGCCTCGGTCCTTGAATTCCCGGGCGACGAATCCACCGAGATAACCGGTGGCGCCGGCGACGAGTACGCGTTGCATCAGGCCACCTCCACCCGATCCGCCGCGGGTTCATGCGGCACATGGTCGAGCAGCGCGTCGAGGTCGGGAGTTTCCATTCTGGCCAGCCTTTTGAGCGTGGCGAATTCATCGGCCAGCTCGAGCAGCTCCGGGCCAACGGTCTTGGCGTGGAGCCCGAAGCGAACCTCAGCGCTCCGCGAGCCGAACAGCTTGCCGAAGACCACCGGCTCGAGCCGGCGTGGGAGCCAGTAGTAGAGGTTGAACACCGGCGGCTGACGCTTGCGATACCCAACCTCGCGCAGGACGTCTCCGGCCTCGCAGCAGGCGTGGCAGTACTGGTGAATCGCCTCGTTGTCGGCCGCCACGGCGCCCATGTCGCCCCCCTTCCTGAAGATCACACCGGCCGTGGGAGCGATGAAGGCGAAGTGATACTTGAGCCAGCCGTCCATGTCCTTCTCGACGCGGACCCTGATGTCGGCCGCCTCGAAGAGCTTCTTGATCTGCAGGGTTCGGTCTCGGATCACGCCGTCGAGCTCGCCGATGAAGACCTCGCCGTGGTGCGCGTTGGGCTTCTCCCGGTCCATGACCACGAGGTCTGCGCCGTCCCATCCGCCACCGACACCGGGGAAACCGAGCAACACCTTTTCTGCGGGCAGATGGTCGAGGTAGTCGTGGAACCCCGACACGTCGTTGCCCAGGAAGAGGATGTTCTTCAGATGCTCGTTCTGAGCCAGGATCGGGCAGACGGCCATGCGGCCGGACTTCTGCATGGCCACAACCGCGAGGTCGTAGCGGTCCTCCGGGTCAAGCCGATCCACCAGCTTCACGTGGGCGGCGTAACGCTCTCCGGTGAGCCCATCGACGATTTCGATCCCGCGCTCGTCGAGTAAACGATAGGTCTCGTTTCTGGCGAGCAGGGTCACATCCTGACCGGCCTTCTGCATTCTAAGGGCCAGCCATCTTCCGATCGGTCCCGCGCCGTAGATCAGGGTTTTCATCGTTCGGCTCCTTTTCTCGGCACTGTCGTAGCGAAAATCGTGCCAGAACACGAAAGATATTGGTTTCATGTATTTACGGAAAAGTGAAGAGTGGAGTTTGTGGTAATCTGTAATTTTATTTGTGGTATTTCACAATTTGATATAGAGTTGCGAATAGCCACAACAGAAATTGCCTCGGCGGAGGAGATCGTCATGGTCGATGACAACGAGTTCTTTCGCAACGCGACCTTGAGCATCTGCGGCAGCCTTGAGATTGAGGAGGCGATGTGCGCGTGCGCGCGCGCCATGCAGAATTTCCTCCCCGTCGACCGGATGTTCCTACAGGTCTACGAGCCGGAACTTGGCGCGATGCGGACGGTCGCCACCGCCACCGCCGAGGACGGCGAAAAGGTCGATTTGCTGACGCCGCTTGCCGAGCAGACGCGCCGGCGGATCCGTCAGCGTGCCGCGGCTGCACAGGAAGATGTGGTGGTGATCGACTCGGAGGAACGCAACCCGGTAGCTCGAGAGATGCTCCGCTACCACGGTATTGAGGGCTCATCGATCCTGAGGATGCGACTGGCCACCGAGGCCGGCCGGTTTGGCGGTGTTGTTCTGACTGCGGAGGGCACGGATCGCTACGCGGCCGAACATGCGCGTCTGCTGAACCTTCTCGAAGATCCGTTCACCATCGCCCTCGCGAACACCCTCGTGCATCGAGAGGTGCTGCGGCTGCGCGATAGGCTTGCCGACGACA
>CAYPBC010000220.1:0-4512 GCA_964408845.1 uncultured Thermoanaerobaculia bacterium | reverse complement strand
ACTCGACGTCCATCAGGGCGCCGAAGACGCCGGTTTCAACACGCACTCCCTTGGCGCGCAGCAGGTCGAGAAAGCGCTCGAAGAGCGGCGCCGCCTGATCGCCCGCCATGGCGTGGTCGAAGCTCGGCCGCCGCCCCTTGCGGATCGATCCGGCAAGAGTGAACTGGGAGACAGCAAGCACCGCGCCTCCAACGTCGTCTAGACCACGATTCATCCGGCCGTCGTCGTCCGAGAAAACACGCAGGGTGGCCAGACGTCGGGCGGCGCGCTCGAGCTGCTCCTCGCCGTCACCGCGTTCCAGACCCACGAGCGCCACCAAACCGGTGGCGATGCGACCGACGGTTTCGCCATCCACCCGCACCTCGGCGCGAGACACCCGCTGGATCACCATCCTCATGACTCGCCCCCACGTTTGAGGGTCGACAGCAGCAACGACAGCTCACGTCCACCGAGCAAGGTCACCAACCCGACGTATGCCAACCCCGCGGGAAGGAGCACGACCGCCAGGCGAATGGCACCGTCCAGCGACGTATGACCGATTCCCGCCAGCCATGGCCGTGCCTGAATCAGACCCGCCGCCATGATGCCGGATGCCGCCAACTGCCGACCGACAGCCGCCAGGGTCCCGCCGAGACGAACGCTACCGAGGCCATAACGCCGCCCGTACAGCACGGTGAGAAAGACCGCAAAACAGGTCATCGCGATGGTGTTGGCCCAACCGAGACCGACGGTGCCGAAATCGCCGACCAATCGCGCGCAGGCCGCGGTGAAGATGATGAGCGCCACCAGGCTGCCCCACATCGGCGTCCGGGTGTTCTTCTGGGCGAAGAACGCGCTCGCCATCACCTTGACGTGACCCGTCCCGACAAGCGAGAACGCATAGGCGCTGAGGGTCGCTCCGGTAATACTCACGTCCTGGAAGTCGAAGCGGCCGCCACCGAAGAGGAGACCGACGATGGGCGTCGCCAGGACCGCCATGGTCACTGCCGCCGGCAAGGTCACGAAGCTGACCAGAGTCACCGTACCGAGGAGAGTCCGCGCCGCCCGTTCGGGCGCCTCTCGCAGCTCGCGAGAAAGCAGGGGCAGGAGCACCGTCGTCAGCTGCACCACCACGGCGCCGAATACGAGCTCGGTCACCCGGTAGGCGCCGTAGGTGTAGCTGACCCCGGCATCGATGTACGAGGCGAATCGGTTGGAGATCAACTGGTTGAGCTGGTTGATTCCGAGAACCGGGATCCCGGGCAGCATCAGGAGCAACACGGAGCGCACCTGCGGGTTGCGAAAGCCGCTCCACAGCGGCCTCAGCGAGAAGCCGAGGCGGCGCACCGCCGGCGCCTGCACCGCAAACTGCAGGAATCCGCCCACCAAGACCGCGACCGAGAGCACCGGCGCCGGGTTGTCGAATCGCGGCAGCACCAGCCACACGGTGGCGGCTATCGTGAGGTTGTAGAACATCGGAGTTGCGGCCGAGAGCAGAAAGCGTTCATGGCTGTTGAGAACCGCCTGCAGGAGGGCTGCGAGCGAGATCAGGAGGAGGTACGGGAACATGATCCGGTTCATGAGGACGGTGGTCTCGAGCTTGCCGGGAGTGGCAGAGAAGCCCTCGGCATAAAGGCGCACCAGCCACGGCGACAGAAGAATGCCGACGGCGACGACCACCCCGACCACCAGCAGCAGCACGGCGAGCAGGCCGCGGAAGAGCTCCACCGCCTCACGCCTGTCGCCCTCCTTACCGGTCAGCTGCGCCAGGGTGGGGACGAAGGCGGCGTGGAGCGTTCCCTCCGCGAAGAGACCGCGGAAGGCGTTGGGGATGCGGTTGGCGGTCCGATACATGTCATAGAGGTCGCCAGCACCAATCACGGAAAACAGGGCCTTGTCCCGCAGGTACCCGGTGATCCTGCAAAACAGAGTCACCACCGCCATCCGGGAGGCGTGGTGAACGACGCGCTGTTCCTGACTCACGATGGCAAAGGTACCACCGACGACGGCGGTTCGAGGTGACGTCCTTGTGGCGAACTCGAGGCAGCGCACTCCGTTTTCCCACGCGCTTCCCACGATGATTGCGGTTCGTTTCCCAGCGCGCTACCGGAGAGGATGCCAGGCACGCCGGCATGACGTTGAGGACAACGTCATGCCGGGATGCCAGGCACTTCCGGTGAACGTGGTTGGCCGGGCATTCCTAATTCCTAATTCCTAATTGGGGGCCCGCAGGGCCCCACTGCTGTGCTAAGCTCCCGCCATCCCTTCCACGCGAATGAAGGAGCACATCATGGGAATCAACAAAGCCATCCTGTTGGGCAACGTCGGCCAGGATCCGGAGATCAAGACGCTCCCCAGTGGAAAGCGCCTGGCCACCTTTTCGCTCGCCACGTCCGACCGCCGCTGGAAGGACGAAAACGGAAACCCCCGCACCGAGTGGCACAACCTCGTGGCGTGGGAAGGACTTGCCGATGTCGTCGAACGCTATGTCACAAAGGGCAAGCAGCTGTACATCGAAGGCCAGATCCGGACCCGGAAGTACGAGGTTGATGGAGTGACGAAGTACTTCACCGAGATCCACATTCGGGAGATGGAGATGCTGGGCGGTCGTGGAGGCGCCGACAGCGGTGCTCCGCGCGAAGATCACGGCGCCGTCGCGCAGTCCTTCCCGGACGATGCCGACGACGTGCCCTTCTGATCGTGCCTTAGACAATCGAAATTTCACCACCTCCCGCGACAATCGCGGGAGGTGTTTCGTTTACATTGAGGCTAACCCTTGACAGAGGTTGAGCTTCCAGGTAAGTTTTCAATCCCCGTGTCTGGGGAAGGAGGAGTGGATGATCAAGTCGGATCTGGTCGAGCGCGTGATGAAGGCCACCGATCTTCCAAAGCCGAAGGCGAGCGAGGCGGTCAACGCACTCTTCGACGGAATGAAGAGCGCTCTCCTGCGCGGTGATCGGATCGAGCTGCGCGGCTTCGGCGTGTTCCAGGTCAAGGACCGCAAGCGCGGCATCGGACGGAACCCCAAGACAGGCCGCGAGGTCGAGATCCCGCCCGGGAAGACCATCCGTTTCAAACCTGGTAAGGCGTTGCGCAACATGAGTTGAGCGTGCCCTCGCCCAAACCATACGAGACTCTCGGCCCCGGTGGTCTGCCCGCCGGGGCCTTTTTGACGGCGCCCCTTGCGTACCAGCCCAAGTGGTGGCTGCACATCCTGCTCTTCGTCCTGACATTCGCCAGCACCACCATTGTCGGGGGCCTCGTCTGGGGCAGCCTGCCGGAGGAAATGGCCCACCTCGGCCTTCCCCAACTCCTCACCGACCCCAGGGTACTCATCGCCGGCCTCAAGTTCTCGATCCCTCTGCTGACGATCCTCGGCTGTCACGAAATGGGCCACTACGTCGCGGCACGCCGCCACAGTCTCACCGTGACTCCCCCCTTCTTCATTCCCTTCCCGATTCCCTTTCTCGGGATTGGAACTCTTGGAGCGGTCATCCGCATCAAGGATCCGATCCGCAACAAGAGGGAGCTGCTCGATGTGGGGGCCGCCGGGCCCATCGCCGGTTTTGCCGCGTTGGTACCATTCCTGGCCTACGGAATCGCAGCCTCGGAGGTCGGCGTGGCGCCGGTGGGTGGCACCTACCTCGAGTTCGGTGAGCCCCTGATCTACCGGCTCCTCGAGGCCCTCATCCGGCCCGGCCTCGGTGACGACATGACGCTGTGGCTGCATCCGACAGGCGTCGCGGCCTGGTTCGGCATCTTGATCACTCTCCTCAACCTCCTGCCCTTCGCCCAGCTCGACGGCGGCCACATCGCCTATGCCCTCTTCGGCCAATGGCACCGTCTCCTCGCCTGGCCACTTCTCGGCGCGCTCGCCGGGCTTGGTTTCGTGTGGCCCGGCTGGTGGTTGTGGGTGGTGATCGCCGTAGTTCTCAATCCCCGGCATCCGCGGCTGTGGGATGAGGAGCGCCCCCTCGATCCGCGACGACAGCTCGTCGGATGGGTCGCCATTGTCATCTTCGTACTCTGCTTCGTCGCGGAACCCATTCGCATCGTGTTCTGATGAACACGATGCGGAATTAGGAATGAGGAATTGCCCACCCTTCCCCCCGACAATTGCTGCGGGCGGGTGTGCGGCATTCCTAATTCCTAAATTCTAATTGGCCCCAATCCAGCCCGTCCAGGAAACCTAACATCGCTTCGGTGACAGCTTCGGGTTGCTCCAGCGATGACAGGTGGCCCGATTTTGGCACGACCACCAAGGAGGAGTTTGGGAGAGCGGAGGCGATCTCCCTCGAGTAGGGCGGCGGCAGCGACACATCCTCGTCTCCCACGATGACGAGCGACGGGACCTCGACTTCCGGCAGCCGGTCGACCACCGAGTCGCGCCGCACCAGAACGTCGGCCCCGAGGATCATCGAGGGCACGTCGACCGAGGCAAACCGCTGCCGCCAATCATCGACCAGATCCGGATTGACCCGACGGGTCGTCGATCCAAACATGAGCTTCGAGATCGCAGGCAGGAACGGCCGC
>CAYPBC010000219.1:0-4515 GCA_964408845.1 uncultured Thermoanaerobaculia bacterium | reverse complement strand
CCGTGCAACGAGATCTATCGCCCGCGCGTCACGATCACCGAGGGGTCGGCGGAGATCATCTTCGACGTTGGCCCCCACCTGTTCCACGCGGGCCGGGCGGTCCACGGTTCGGCCTACTTCAAGGCCATGGATGACGCCGCGTTCTTCGCCGTCAACTCGCTGGTGGAGGATGTCTTCGTCCTCACCGTCACCTTCAACATCCACCTTCTGCGTCCCATCAGCGAGGGCGAGATGGTTGCCACCGGCACGATCGTCAGCGCCGGGCGCACTGTCTGGGTCGCGGAGGCGACGCTCTCGGACGACCGCGGCCGGCAGCTCGGTCGGGGCAGCGGCACCTTCATGCGCAGCCGCCACGCGCTGTCGGAGACGATGGGTTACAACGGAAAGGACTGATGCGCGACCTCGAGGCCATCCTCCATCGCATCGACGGGCGCGGCTACAAGGCCTACAAGGAGATTGAGGGCCGCCGTTTCCGGTTTGAAAACTTCGATCTCCTCGTGGAGCACGTCCAGGGAGATCCGTACGCGGCACCGTCGAAGCTCAGGGCGCTGATTCCGGTAGAGACCGCCGCCCTGCCGGCCGCAGCGCTCGCCTCCCCAGCCCGCCGTCGCGCGACCCGCGACTTCCTGGCCCGCGCCTTCCGGGCAGCCTCGGGCCGGCATCGCGAGATCGCCATCGACGCCGGCCGGCAGACAGTCCTCGACCGCTCGGCATGTCTGATTGACGCCGAGGCTGTGGAACTTCGTTTCACCATCGACCTGCCGGGCGACGGCCGGCGCGTCCTCGGACGCAAGGCCGCATCCCTGCTGGTCGACCTCCTTCCCGGAATCATCGATAGCTCGGCCCTTGCCCGCGACCTCGACCTCGAGGCCCTCGAAAACCACGCGGCTGTGGTCGAGGACCAGGAGGCTCTGCGCGCCGCCCTGATCGATGCCGATCTCATGGCCTTCATCGGCAACGGCGCCATCCTGCCCCGGCGCAGCGGGGTCGACGACCGCCCGCTGCGCGACGGTGTGCGCTTTGTCTCGCCTCCCACGCTCGAAGTCGTCCTCGAGACGCCAAACGCCGGCCCGGTCCGCGGCATGGGCGTCCCACATGGTGTCACCCTCATCGTCGGCGGCGGTTTTCACGGCAAATCGACCGTGCTGCGCGCGGTCGAGACCGGCATCTGGGACCACATCCCGGGCGATGGACGCGAGCTGGTAGTGTCCGATCCGGGTGCGGTCAAGATTCGCGCCGAGGACGGCCGTGCGGTGCACGCGGTTGACATTTCCGACTTCATCTCCCACCTCCCGGGCGGCCGCGGCACCTCGAGCTTCACAACCGATCTCGCGTCGGGCTCGACGTCGCAGGCGGCGTCGCTCGTGGAGGCTCTCGAAGCGGGCGCCACGGCCCTTCTTCTCGACGAGGACACCTCGGCCACCAACTTCATGATCCGCGACCGGCGGATGCAGGCTCTCGTGGCCAAGACCTCGGAGCCGATCACGCCCTTCGTCGACCGGATCCGTGAGCTGCGCGACGAGCTCGGCGTCTCGACCCTGCTCGTCATGGGTGGTTCCGGCGACTACTTCGACCACGCCGACGTCGTGATCCAGATGGCCGACTATCTCCCCAGGGACGTTACCGGCGAGGCGCGGAGGATCGCCGCCGATCTCGCGACCGGCCGCGAGGAAGAGCGTGAGGTGGATCTCGGGAGACCCCAGCCGCGCCTTTTGGATCCAACCTCCCTCAAGCCCGAGCGCCGGCCCGGACGCTGGAAGATCCAGGCTCGCAGCCTCGACACCCTGATTATCGGCAGATCCGACATCGATCTCCGCGCCGTAGAGCAGCTCCAGGATTCATCGCAGATTCGCTCGGTCGGCTGGATTCTGGGACGATTGTCGGAGGCGCCGGAGCCCCAGATCGAACCCCTGGCGCACATCGAGGACATGCTCGGCCGACTGCACCGCGGCGACTGGGACTGGCTTACCGGCTACCCCGACGGCGACCTCGCCGTACCGCGACCGCACGAGGTGATGGCAGCCCTCAACCGTTTGCGAGGCGTCCGTTTGCGCTCATCGACCGGGTGTTACAATCGAGATCACCGCTGAATTCTTCGGGAGTCTCAATGTCACGCAACCTGGGCCGCACTTCCCGCATTCTCCTCATCCTCCTCGTTTTCATTGGTGGCGCACTGGCGGGCTCGGTTGTCACCCTTCGCGGCATCGGACCCGGAGTGCAGACCGAGAATCCGACCAATCCCGCCGCCGATCGGCCCGAAAATCTCCGCCGGCTTGAGCAGCTAGCCGACCTTCCCTACCTCACCGGGGTTGCAACGGGCGGCGATTCTGATCGCGGCGTCGTGGAGTACGAGCGCAGCCAAACCTGGGACGGTCTCAACTTCTTCAACTGCTCGAATCGCGCCGGCGCTCACCTCGTTGACATGGAGGGCAAGCGCGTCTTCGAGTGGCTCGCGCCAGCTCCCGGTGAGGCATGGCAGCACGCCGAGCTGCTGCCGTCGGGAGACGTTCTGGCGTTGGTCGGCGACAAGCTTCTCATGCGAGTGGCGCCGAACGGCGACGTTCTCTGGGAGCACCGCGCCCCCGTGCATCACGACCTGGCGGTGACGGATGATGGGCGAATCTTCGTGCTCGCCCGCCGGGTCGTGCGCGTGGACGCCATCCACCCGCAGGTACCGGTGTTTGCCGACGAGATCCATGTTCTTGATCGCGACGGCGCCCCGATCCGCAGGATTTCGATTCTCGAGGCCTTCTTGAGGTCGCCTTTCGGTTTTCTCCTGCCTTCGTCCAACGATCTCGAGCCCGATGAGGGCCGGCCAAATCTGGTGCTCGACGTGCTGCACACCAACCACGTGCAGGTGTTCGACGGCAGTCTTGAGCACCGATCGCCGCTGTTTCGCCGCGGCAACATCCTGGTCTCCATGCGCACCATCAACGCCATCGGCATTCTCGACCCCTCCGAAACCCGATTCGTGTGGTTGTGGGGCCCCACGAACATCGCACGGCAGCACCATCCGACTCTCCTTCCAAACGGTCATATCCTGCTCTTTGACAACGGTCAGAGCGCCTCGCAGATCATCGAGCTCGACCCGCTCACGAGCGCAGTGGTGTGGCGGTACGCGCCGCTCGATGGTTTCTACTCGGAGATGCGAGGTTCCGTTCAGCGGCTCCCCAACGGCAACACGTTGGTCACCGAGTCGGACCCCGGGGTAGTATTCGAGGTGACGCCCGGCGGCGAGACAGTTTGGCGATATCTCAATCCCCTCACCACCGCAGATGGCCTGCGCGAACCGATCTGGCGGATGACTCGCTTCGATCCGCAAAAACTGCATTTTCTCGACCAGCCGACACCCCGCTGATCGCCGACCACTCCTCCAGCGGGATCGTGTTAACGTCTGCGGATGCCAGAGCTTCCCGAAGTTGAAACCATTCGGCGAGCCCTTTCTTCCGAGGTCTGCGGGAAACGGGTGACGTCGGTTCGTGGGGAATCAGTCGCCTTGCGGCGGCCCCTCGACGTCGAAGAGCTCGGCGCCATTTTACCGGGTCGCCGGTTCCTCGAGCCCAGGCGCCGGGGCAAATTCCTGCTCCTCGACACCGATCCGGCGGGATCGCTCCTCGTCCACCTCGGGATGTCCGGCAACATCCAGATCGTTCCCGCGGCCGCACCCCTGCGCGCGCACACCCACCTGATCCTCGAGCTCGACGACGGGCGCGACTTTCGCTTTGTCGATCCGCGGCGATTCGGCATGGCGGTGTGGCTCGAACCCGGAGACGAGGCGGACGATCCATCGCTGGGCGCGTTGGGCATGGAGTCTCTGGATCCCCGCCTCCCGAAGGTGCTGCCCGGTCTGATCCGCCGGCGGCGGGCGCCCGTCAAGTCGCTGCTTCTGGACCAGCACCTGGTCGCCGGCATCGGCAACATCTATGCCGCCGAAGCCCTGTGGAGGGCCGGGATCCACCCACGTCGCACCGGCAACCGGATCTCGGTCGCCCGGTTGACGAACCTTGCCGCCACTCTCCAGGACGTGTTGGCCGAGGCCATCGCCGAGGGCGGCACCACGCTCCGTGATTTCGCAACGCCGGACGGCAACTCCGGCTACTTCGCGGTCAGCCTCCAGGTCTACGGCCGCCAGGGCGAGCCATGCGTGAGGTGCGGAGCCACCATCCGCGCCGAGACCATTGGCGGACGGACCACGGCGTGGTGCCCCCGCTGCCAGAGATAGCCGCCGGACCCACCCGCACCCTGCACGCGGGACTCGTGCACCACAAGGCTTTCGGGATGTCTTGTGGTGCAGCCGTCCCGGCTGCATGGGGGTGGAGGCGCGCAAGGTTCCCGCCCCCTTGCCGCGAGGTCGGCATTCCTAATTCCTAATTCCTAATTCCTAATTCGTCACGGTGGTGGCAGCTGGAGGCTCGTGCCCGGCATGACCGGCTCACCCTTTCCGGATCCATCCCGCTCGGGGAACCCTCCCCCAAGCGTCCGGGTGATGGTCGGGCCCACGTGGCCGAGAGGCGT
>CAYPBC010000218.1:2156-4518 GCA_964408845.1 uncultured Thermoanaerobaculia bacterium | reverse complement strand
GGGTGTCCTTGACCTTGGCCACCGGCGCGAAGTCGGGATCCTTGTCACGCGAGATGTAGCTCTGGCACGAGTCCGCGCACAGACCGCAGTGAACACATGTCTCGAGGTAGATTTGGAGGCGCGCCGCCGACTCCTCGGTCAGCACGCGGTTGATGACCTGCTCGATCCGCTCCGGCGTCAGCTTGGCGATGCTGTCGTCAACCCCGGGATCAATGACCTGAATGTCTTGAAGATCAGCCATGCCGCTCTACCCCCGTCGAGTGCAATCCATAAATATGCATCATCACCAGTCCCTCGCGTGGCGCACCGCGCCGGACTCGCTCCCCATGTAGGCCCGCGTAAAGGGGAACCACATCATGTGGATGAGCCGCGTCCACGGAATGAGCAACAGCCACAGGACGCCGGACACAATGTGCGCGATGAGCATTCCCCGATATGCCAACCACTGATAGTGGGCGGCAAAGCCGGTGACAAACGGCGCCATCACCAGGACGGCAAGGAAGAAATCCGACCAGTAGCTGACGTTCCGCACCTCCGGCCGCACCAGGCGCCTGATGATGAAGAAGAGACACGCAACGATCACCACCAGGGTCATTCCGTCAGCCACCTTGTCGGGCAGGCTCCACCAGCTCACACCCCACGACGCCCGCCACAGGACAACGTGCGCGAGCAGGAAAACCGGGGTCGCCAACACACAGATGTGGAAGGCGTAGGACAGTAATGTGTACAAGGGGTTCTTCCGCATATTGACCCCGGCGAACGGGATCACCCAGTGGAGAATCGAACGGAGGCCGTGCTTGAGGTCGAGGGTCTTGTAGACCACCTTGTCCTTCCGCGCCAACCGGGCCATGGTCACGAACTGATAGGCCATGCCGCCGAAGAACCCGATAAACGCGATCCAGACCAGAGGGCCGCGAACGAAGTCGTACATTCTTCCTCCTCCGATCAGCCCTGAAAGCCGTCGGCAACCGGGACCACCTGCCGGAAATAGACGCCGTCTTCCACCGCGCGGATCAGCAGCCGCGTTCCGTCGGGGCTGAAGACCGGCTCCCACAAACCATCGAACCAGGGACTCCACGGGCGCCCGTCGATCGCGATGGCAAAGCGGCCATCGAGTTCGACCTTGGTTGCCACCAACTCGCTGTCGGGCGAAAAAACGGGATCCCACACCATGTCGTAGCCCTCCGGCCACACCTTGCCATCCACCGCAAGACTCCACACGCCCTTGTCGCGAATGGTCGCCGCAACCCGCCGGCCATCCGGCGAGAACACCGGCGGCAGCACGAGGTTGTCAAAGGTGCAACCCCATGATCGGTCGTCGACGGCCACCGTCCAGACGCCAAAGCTCGGCGCCACCACGGCCGCGATACGCATTCCATCCGGGCTCAACCGCTGATTCCACAGCTGCATATAGCGGCCGTCCCAGATTGGTTCACCGTTTTCGGCGATCGTCCAGGCGCCGTTGACACGCACCGGCGCCAGCAGGCTCTCCCCCGACGGTCGGTACACCGGCTCCCAAACCGACCCGAAGCTGGTCTCCCAAATCGCCGCGTTCTCGGCCAGGGTGTAGTCGCAGATATCGAGGCGAACCTCGGCGGCCACGCGGTCGCCACCGGGGCTGATCGCCAACCCATAGGCGTTGATGAACTTCCGCCCCCACGGCGCGCCGCCAACCGCCACGCTCCAGGTACCCTCCATGAACCCAACAATGTCGGCTTCGGCAAGCGGCTCCACCTGGACCAGGGCGGCCACCGTGTCGCCGTCGTCACTGACAGCGAGGCCTCTCGATGAGAAGAACCGCTGCTCCCAGGGTTGACCGTTGACCGCGACGGTGTACTCCATGTTGTCCTTGATTTGGACCGCAATCACACTCCCGTTACGGTTGAAGGTCGGGTTCCATGCGAACTCCCATCGTGTGTCCCAGAGCTCTCCGTCAGTCCCCACCGTCCACACGTCATCGACCCGAACCAGGGCGGTCAAACGTCCGTCGGGTCCAAAGACCAGGTGCCAGGCCTTCTCGTACTCACCCTCCCAGAGAGCTCCGTTGACCCACACGCGAAAAACATCCGGCGCCGTGAGCACCGGCGCCGCGATGCGCTCGCCGTCGGCACTCACCGCCCACTCGTGAACATCGGCGAACTGATCCCGCACAGCGCCGAGGTCGCCGATGACCTTCTTCCCTGTTTCCCAACTCCAGGTCTCGCGATCGAGCATCGAGTCGCTCCCTTCGTCGCCCGCCACCTGTTGCAATGGCCGTGCCACAGCAAGGCATTTCGCAAACTTGAAGGAAGCCCTTTAAAATTAATTAGTTATGGAATCTACCGGTGTCGGCACGAGAACACCAACATTGCACATTGCAATG
>CAYPBC010000218.1:0-2056 GCA_964408845.1 uncultured Thermoanaerobaculia bacterium | reverse complement strand
TTTGCCCGCAGCACTCCACAAACCGGGAGGTGCAGAGCTCAAACAATGTTAAGAGTGGCACCTACTGATTCAGAGCTCAGAATTCCGAATTCTGAGCTCGATTAGTGCCACTCCCAGTCGATGAAGCCCGGTTTGGCGTCCACCATCGCGTTGACGACGAGCTCGACGAGGCCGCCGTAATAGATCCCGGCCTTCTCCCAGGCGTCGTAGTAGGTGATGATGTCGCGGAGCTGCCCCTTGCAGTTGGAGCACGGCGCACAGAGGTACTTCGGATGTTCCTGATCCATGGGCTCGTCGGCGAAGGCCTCCAGCACCTGCCGGAACTTGCGACGGCCGGTCATGTGGTGGCGCCAGTCCGAAAAGTTGTGGCCGGACATGATGGCGAAGCCGGAGCCGCCACCGCAGCAGAAATTTTCAACCCCGTGCGGCGCCATCTCCCGGAAACGGCCCTCAGGCACCACCGCGTTGATGACCTCGCGCTGCGGTGACACGATGCCCATGAGTCGCACCATGTTGCACGGATCGTGGAGGGTGACCGGAAAGTCGTTGCGGCTCGGGTCAAACTTAATCCGACCGGAGCGGATGATGTCGCGCAAGGTCACCATCGAGCTCTCGCGTGGGATGTTGAGGTCGCCGGTCAGCACCTTGTCGGCAATGATGGTCAGGGCCTTGTGGGCATGGCCGCACTCGCCGAGCACGATCTTCTTCACCTTGAGCTTCTTCGCCGCCTGGGCATGGACCACCGCGGCGCGGGCAAACTGAATGTCGTCATAGAAGACGCCGTAGTTGATGGCGTCATACGCCGCGATGTCCGATGACAGGGTCCAGCTCAGGCCGGCCGCCTCGAAGATGGTGGTGAATGCGCCGGGGTTCTCGGGCCAGGCCATGATCTCACCGGCGTTGTGGAGCAGGAGGATGTCGGCGCCCTCTTTGTCCCACGGGGTTTCGATCGTGATCCCGGTGCGATCGGCGGTATCCTCGTCGATGAACTCGATATTGTCCTTGACGACCAACGGGGTCATCCCCGTGGAGGATCCTACGCTCAGCTGAAGCACCGATCCATCCGAGTGCAGCTCCTTGGGCGCAATGCCCATCTCCTGGCTGGCGATCTTGCGGATCTCCCGCGACAGCAGCGCGTTGTCGACCCCGATCGGACAGGTTTGGGCACAGCGGCGGCAGAGGTTGCAGCGATAGGCGAGCTCGATCAGCCGGGCCACGGTCTCCCAGTTGAGGTCGATGTCGCCGTGGATCTTCGGTGACGCCTTCTTGACGTACTTGAAATAGATGCGGCGCAGGATCTCCGAGCGGTAGATGGGGCGGTAGAGCTCGTTGTGGCCGCTCTCCTCGTAAATGTGGCAGGATTCGGAGCAGCTCTGGCACTTTGCGCAGTGCTCCATGGACATCTCGAAAGGCTGTAGAAAGGTCCAGTTGTCGTCAGTGCTGAAGAGCTTTTCGAGACCGCGCAAAAAGGACTCAACGAACTCCCCTTCCTCCTCCTTGGTCTCGGGCCGCACGATATTGACGGCAATGGTCTGGTCGAGGACGGCATACTTCGCCTTGGCTTCATCGGAGAGCTCGGGAATAGGGGGATCGAGGGCCGGATCGTCAAACGGCGGGGGCAGCGGAATCTGATCCTGGGGTTGGATGTGGACCAGGGACTGGCCCGCGTTTTTGGCTATGTCCTTGACGCTGTCCGGCTGCTTCATGACGATTCATCCTCCGTGGTCTGATCCTCGGTTGCCACATCGAGCCAGGTCTTCTTCCCGTCACCCTTGATGTGCGGTGCGGACCACGATACCGGTCTCTGCAAGGCCTCGTGGATGGCGCCCTCCTGGTCGCCGCCCGCAATATTGGGCTCGTCCCGCCAGCGGATCGCGTGGTACGCGAAGTACTTTCCGACGAAGTGAGACATGTGGGTGGTGGGGATATAAGCCACCAGGAGCGACAGCAGTACCACCGACAGTGACAACAACAGAAACGCTGTTCCATTTCCGAGCGGCGCCAGGTTGAAGGTCACCAGATTGGCGACGAAGCCCGAAACGCCCTGAAAATCCCG
>CAYPBC010000217.1:0-4523 GCA_964408845.1 uncultured Thermoanaerobaculia bacterium | reverse complement strand
GTCGTCTCCGAATACGCACAGATAGTGGTTGCTGATGATCCAGGAGAGATCTGGCGCTGCATCGGCGATCCGCGCGTCGGCGGCGAGCTTGTCGGCTTGCCAGAGATCGTCGGCATCGAGAAAGGCGATCCAGTCACCGGTTGCTGCTCTGGTGCCTGTGTTCCTCGCTACGCTCGGTCCCGAGTTCTTTTGACGGATGTAACGGACAATGCCTCCGTATCGTTTCACCTGCTGCGGCGTTCCGTCGGTCGAACCATCGTCGACGACGATGATTTCGGAGGGTTTGAGGGTCTGCTCTAGGACGCTGTCAAGGGCCCGCGAAATGAGATCTTCCACGTTGAAAGCTGGAATTATCACACTCACGGAGAACCGTCGGTTCGAGAACTCCTGCACCAGTGATTTCCCCTCGAAGACCCCTCTGCTCAGCCCGAAAGCGTTCATCGATTTCAGATCTCAGACTCGTCAGCGTAGTATAGCAACAAGGTGAGGAGCGAGAATCAATGGCTGTCCTCTCGGAGGTGAGCGGCCCTGGGGGGGAGGTTCCGTTTTCCAAATGAAGTCGCATCCACGGTTGTTCGTCGTCGGCTACTACGGTTTCCAGAACCTCGGGGATGAGGCGATCCTGAGCTCGATGCTCGCGAGTCTTGAAAATACCCTGCCCGGCGCGGAGGTGGTTGTGACGTCCGGGGACCCGGAGGCCACGACGGCACGGCACCGCATCGGAGCGGTTCATTGGCGTGATATTCCGGCCATCGTAAGAGAGGTTGGAGAGAGCGATCTGGTCATCCTGGGCGGTGGTGGCCTTTTCCTCGACTACTGGGGATACGCGGGGGACACCCTCCTCACGCGCGACCACTGGGGTTTGCCATTCTTCGCCGGTCCCGCAGTCGTTGCGGCCCTCAATGGGAAGCCGCTTCTACTCTACTCGGTGGGGGTGGAGTCTCTCTCGAGCGCCGAGGCGCGGGCAACCACAAAGGCGATTTTCGATCTCTCGTGGGCCGCGACGGTACGCGATGAGGTCTCGGCCGATTTCGTGACCGACCTCGGGGTCGACCCGGGCCTCATCCGGGTGACGGCGGATCCCGTGTTTGAGATCGCCCTCCGCGAGCCTCGGTTCGCGAGCGTCAAGCCTGGAAGTCTGAGGACCGATCAGTCCATTGAGGGCCCAGAGGTGGGTGTTGCGCTCCGATCGTGGGGGGTGGGTGTGGATCCGGACGCCTGGGTCACCGAGGTGGCCGAGGCCGTCGAGGCCTTCGTCACTCGTAACCAGGGGCGCGCCGTGATGATTCCGTTCCAGACTCTCGAGGATGAGAAGGAGTACGACGATCGCGACATCGCCGCCAAGGTCGCTTCCCGCTTTCGTGACCAGCAACGTGTTGTAGTGTCCGAATCCCCGGCTGACGCGGAACGCGCGGCGGCGCTCTTTGCTGCCTGTGACGTTGTTCTTGGCATGCGTTACCACGCCGTGCTCCTCGCCGCGGTGGCCGGGAGACCCATCGTCGCTCTGGAGTATGCCCCGAAAATCCGTGCGCTGATGAACCAGCTCGGGACTCCCCAACTCACCGTGGGCATGGACGCGATCGAGCGCCGGAAGATCGATGGCTTGCTGGAAGAGGCTTGGCAGTCTCGCATCGAGCTTGGCGGTCATCTCGAGAAAGCGGTGAAAAGGCTAGCGAGAGCCGCGGAAGGGAACAACCGCGCAGTCAGCGATCTGCTGACCGGCGTGGTTCGGCCGCCGGCTTTGACTGCCGAAGGACGCGCGCTGCTGGCTAGTGGTGCCGAGGCCGCCGTGCTCAGGGCCGAGGAGAGGACGTCCGAAGCTCTCGCGCTTGCAAAGCAGAGAAACGGCCTTCTCGAAGAACGTGACGGCCTGAAGAGTGCCCGCGACCGGTTGTTAGGGGAGCGGGATGTCCTGATCGGAGAGCGAGATTCGCTGACCGGGGAGCGGGATGCTGTTATCGGAGAGCGAGACGTGCTGGTGGGAGAACGGGATCGACTGACCCTGCAGCGCGAAGGGCTGGCGGCAGACAAAGCTGGGCTCGAGCAACGGCTCGGCGAGCTGGAGCATGAGCATGGAGAGCTCCACCAGCTCCTCCACCAGATAACCTCGACTCGTTCATTCCGCCTGTTGAGCGCGGTCTGGAGTGTGCGGGGTCGTCTGGCGCGTGCAACCGGCGTTGTGCGCAGCCTGCCCGGTGGTCGTCTGCGGCGTGGAAAGGACCGTGGCTCTCCCCCGTCGGCAAGACAGCGGCTCCAAAGCTGGGACGGTTTCATGCTCGACCGTCACAGGAGAATGCTCATGGCACGCTTCGGGGATGGTCTTGCGGGAGGCCAGGTGCGGGGAATCGACGGAATGGTCTCCGTAGTCGTTCTGGTCGAGAACAGTGGTGCGGGGCTGGCCGAGACGATTACCAGCGTCTTATCCGAGGCCCACTCTTCCCTGGAGCTCGTCGTGGCCTTTTCGGATCCCTCGGTTGCGAAGGAAACATCCGTTGAGCGGGCAACGCAGTCGGACCAGCGGATCAAAGTAGTTTGCGGCGGGCACGAGGACGCGGCTGAAGCCCTCTGGGATGCGATCAGCAGGTCCCGGGGCGAGTTCGTCACCTGGCTGCGGTCCGGCGATATCGTGAAACCGGGCGCTCTAGGGGTGATGGCCGACGAGCTGACGAAACACCCACGGTGCGGCGCGGTGTCGTCGGTGATCGAGGTGGCTGGTGAGCAGGAAGGGGAATCGGAGGGGCTCGCCGAGCCTGACAGAAGCGGAACGATCTCTCACCGCCGCGGCTGCGCCGCTGATCTGGCGGTGCTGAACGTTAGACCTCCGGCTGATCCAGCTCTGATTCTGATGTGTCGCCGACAGATCTTGGAGGTCTTGGGCGATCCTGGGGATCTGTGGAGAGGGCCCCATCTCACCGACCTCGTGATGAGGATCAACGAGTTGTTCATCATTGGGCGCGTATCTTCGAAGGTTCCGCTCGGTTTCCGCGGGACCCGGCCCGTTGATGATTCAGATAGGGGACAGGGTTCAGCGGCCCCGATGGAGCTCGGGCGGCTGGCGGTCTTCGACGACTTCCGCCGCGACCTTCTTCTGGGTCCGGTGCTGTGGAGGGTGGAGGGCGAGGGGAGAGAAGGCCGGCGGATCGCGGATTTGCTGCGAGAACGAGCCGCCGAGGCTGGAGATCTCATCATCGCCGACACCGACCGGCTTCTCCCCGAGCCGGCCTCCCGGTTGTGGCTGCCGTGCGTCGCGGTGACCGTGGTCGGTGAGGACCCGTCGAGTATCGAGGCGACAGCGGCCGATCCCTCGACCTTCAAGGTTTTGGTCGCCAACCGCGCGCTCGATGAGCCGGTGCCACCGGGATGGGATCTCGCCGTCGCCCTTGCTTCCTCTGGCGGTCCCGAAGACCCGTCTGAACAGCCCACCAGCTGGTGGGTGGTGAACGAAATCGACCACGTCGTAAAACTCGTCGACTTGCTGACCATGAGCAGACAGCTCAACAGGTTTGAAGGGGAGATCGCGAGCTGGGATCCGGGGAAGGCATCCATTGATGCGACGGTGATTATTTGCACGCACCAGTCCATTCCACCCCTGGCCGCGGCCATGGCTTCGGTGGCCGGCCAGGACTTCGGCGCCAACCGCTTCGAGGTGGTCCTGGTTAACAACAATCCAGAGGATCCCGAGCTGCGTGCAGCCCTCGATGAGATCATCAATGAGCATTTCGCCGGAGGCGGCGTCGAGCTTCGAGAGGTGCCATGCCCGGTCAAGGGCCTATCACCTGCCCGAAACGCCGGTATTGCAACTGCCCGCGGCGAGGTACTGCTCTTTCTCGACGACGACGCGGTGGCGCCGCCGACCTGGGTTGCGGAGGCGGTCAGATTGTTCCGGGAGCATCCTGAAGCGGGGATCATCGGCGGGCACATTCGTCTGGTTCCACCGGAACCCCGGCCGAAGGTTCTTCAGCCGGGGTGGGGCCGGTATTGGAGTGAGCTCCTTCCCGATGACCCGGATTTCTGCCTTGTCAAAGAATGGTGGGACTTCCCGTGGGGAGCGAGCTGGTGTGCCAGACGATCCGTGCTTCTCGAGATCGGAGGATTCCGCTCACGCTTCGGGCGGACGAGAGGCAATTTCGCCGGCGGCGAGGAGGTGGTGTCCGCAGCCCTCGTTCAGCAACTGGGATGGGAGGTCGCGGTCGCTCCCGAGCTGGAGGTTGAGCACCATGTCGTCGCCGATCGCTTCACGTGGCGTCACGTTCGTAAGACGATCCGGGCCGGGACCCTCGGCAACTACCGCGCCCAGCGTGAAATGTACATCCCAATGGACAGTATCCGGTGGACGCTTCGTTGCCTGTTGAGTCCGGGGATCGATCGGACCGTCGGCGCCGACACGGTCGTGACACGGCTCCGCCACTGGTCCTACCGCAAGGCTGCGTGGGTGCGCCTTCTTCGCTGGCAGCTCGCCGACCAGTACCGGCGGTGGCGACGGCCCGTACTGAACCGAAGGTGCCGCTGAAGGACGGGCTAGC
>CAYPBC010000216.1:0-4527 GCA_964408845.1 uncultured Thermoanaerobaculia bacterium | reverse complement strand
ACGGATGATGCCGCACCTCGGCACACGGTGTTCCGCTGTTCGAATCCTGCCGTCGATGACCGAAAATGCTCGTTTCTGTATTGATTCCGTCCGTCAACCCAATTTTTTTCGATCGCCGAACGAAAGACTTGCCATCCTGCGGCGAATTGTGCAGAATGAATGAGTGTTCATTCAGAATCCGCCGCACGGCCCCTGAGTACCGGGGTACGGCTTCATATTATGGAAACCACGAACCCAAGATGAGAGGACGAATCGGGAGGTTGATCCATGGGAATTGAAATTCGTAAGGCCGCGGTGCTCGGCGCCGGTGTCATGGGATCCGGCATTGCCGCCCATCTCGCAAACGCCGGTATTCCGGTGCTGCTGCTGGACATCGTTCCGCCCGAGCTCACTGCAGAGGACGAGAAGATGGGTCTCACCAGGGACGACCCACGCTTCCGCAACAAGTTCTCGGCTGCCGGGCTTGAAGGCATCAAGAAGTCGAAGCCCGCCGCCCTCTACTCCAAACGGTTCCTGCCGCTGATCAAGATCGGGAACTTCGAAGACGATTGGGACAAGCTCGCTGACTGTGACTGGATCGTCGAGGTGGTGGTCGAACGGCTCGATATCAAGCAGCAGGTCTTCGCCCGGGTCGACGAGATCCGGAAGCCGGGAAGCATCATCTCCTCGAACACCTCGGGGCTGTCAATCGCCGGCATGACCGAGGGCCGGTCCGAGGATTTCAAGCAGCACTTCCTGGTCACTCACTTCTTCAACCCGGTCCGCTACATGCGCCTGCTCGAGCTCGTCGCCGGCGAGGAAACGCTGCCCGAGGTATTGGATTTCTTCGCAGATTTCGGCAGCTTCCGACTTGGCAAAGGGATCGTTTTCGCTAAGGACACCCCCAACTTCATCGGCAATCGAATCGGCACCTATGGAATCGCCGCGACGATCAACGCGATGATGGAGATGGACTACCAGGTCGACGAAGTGGACGCCATCACGGGTCCGGCCATGGGGCATCCCGGCAGCGCCTCTTTCGGAACGGTGGACCTGGTCGGGCTCGACGTCCTCGCCCATGTCACCAACACCATTGCCGAAGGCTGCCCCGATGACGAACAGGTCGAGATCTTCACGGTCCCGGACTTTATCCAGAGCATGATTTCGGCTGGATCTCTCGGCCGCAAGACCAGGAACAAGGGCGGTTTCTATCGCATCCAGAAAGAAGATGACGGATCCAAAACCAAACTGGTCATCGACTGGAAAACCGGCGAATATCGGCCCAAGGCGCGGCCCGACATCCCGTCACTGAAGCAGGCCAAAAAGACGCATGACGTGAAACAGCGTCTGCGCGACTTGGTCTTCGCGGACGACCGCGGCGGCGCCTTCGCCTGGCGGCTGATGCGCGATACCCTGGCCTACAGCTCGACCCGAGTCTGTGAGATCTCGGATTCCATCGTCGACATCGACAACGCACTGCAATGGGGATACAACTGGGAGCTCGGCCCATTCGAGTCATGGGACGTTCTCGGTGTGAAAAAGGTCGTCGAACGCATGCAGGCCGATGGGGTCGAGCCGGCGCCTTGGGTCACCGAGATGCTGGCCGCCGGCAACGAGAGCTTTTACATCGAGTCGCCCGACGGACGCCAATACTACGATCCGGCAACCAAAACCTACCTCGACGAGCCGCGACACGTGACGTTCCTCCACCTCGGGGAGATCAAACGAGACGAGAAGAAGGTCATCCTTTCCAACAAGAGCGCTTCATTGCTCGACATCGGCGACGGGGTCGCGTGTGTTGAGTTCCACTCAGCCCTGCAACCTCGAATGAACCCGGTCGACGACGACATCATGGAGGTCATGACCAAGGGCCTCGAGATCGCCGAACGTGACTTTCGCGGCCTCGTGATCCACCACCAGGGAGAGAACTTCTCGGTTGGCGCCAACCTCCTGATGGTCCTCGAGGGCATCCAGGCCAACCAATGGGCGGCGATCGACGACATGATCCGCCGCTTCCAGAACATGACCAGGAATCTCCTCAAGGCACAGATTCCGGTGGTGACGGCACCCTTCGGCTTCACCTTCGGCGGCGGCTGCGAGATCACCATGGGCGGTGACCGCGTATGCGCCGCCGCCGAGACCTACATGGGTCTGGTCGAGGTCGGCGTCGGTGTGATCCCCGCTGGTGGCGGCTGTTGGGCCATGCTCGAACGGGTGCTCGAGGGTATCGACGAACCGGTGCTGTCCAACCTTCCGTTCATCCGTATCGCCTTCGAGAACATCGGCATGGCCAAGGTCGCGACCTCGGGCGAGGAGGCCCGGGACCGCAAGTTCCTGCGCCCCTCCGACAAAGTCGAGATCAACCCGGACCGGCAGCTGTGGACCGCCAGGACCATGGCGGTTGCGATGGCCGCGGAGGGTTACACGCCACCCCTGCCCAAAAAGCTCCATCTCCCCGGCAGGGAGGGGCTGGCAACCCTCGAGATGATGCTCCACAACATGAAGCTGACCCACTGGATCTCGTCCCACGACGAGAAGATCGCGCGCCACCTCGGAAACATCCTCACCGGTGGCGACACCACAATCAATGACCCGGTGGACGAGCAGAGAATTCTTGACCTCGAGCGCGAGGCTTTCCTCTCGCTCTGCGGCGAACCGAAGACCCAGGATCGGATCTCGTACATGCTGGTCAACAACAAGCCGCTGCGGAACTGAAGGGGGTAATGGCCATGAGAGAAGCAGTCATCGTTTCCCGCGCCCGCACGGCCGTCGGCCGGGCCAAGAAGGGCAGCCTGCGCGACACTCGGCCCGAGTACTTCGCATCGAAGATGCTCGAGGGTCTCGTCGAGCGCACACCAGGGCTCGAAAAGAACAAGGTGGACGACATCGTCCTCGGATGCGCCATGCCGGAGGGCGAGCAGGGCATGAACGTGGCGCGGCTGATCGGACTCGCCGCCGGCTTCCCGACCTCGGTGCCGGCGATGACCGTCAACCGGTTCTGCTGCTCGGGATCACAGACCATCGCCCTTGCGTCCGACACAATTCGCGCCGGCAACGCCGACATCATCGTCGCCGGTGGCGTCGAGTCGATGTCGATGGTGGCCATGGGCGGCAACAAGCCCATCGCCTATCCGGGGCTGATGGACACCCTACCCAACGCCTATGCAGCCATGGGCACTACGGCCGAGGTGGTTGCCAGGCGCTTCGGCATCACCCGCGAGATGCAGGACGAGTTCGCCTACCAGTCGAATATGAAGGCCGCGGCGGCGCTCGAGTCCGGCAAGTTTGCCGACGAGATCGTTCCCCTCGACGTCCGCGTGCGCGAGAACGGGAGCTGGCGCGAGTTCGTCTTCGACACCGACGAAGGGCCGCGCGCCGACTCGACGGTCGAGGGTCTGGCCAAGCTCAAGCCGGTCTTCGATCCCATGGGCACCGTTACGGCCGGCAACGCCTCGCAGATCAACGACGGCGCCGCCGCGGTCGTGATCATGGGCGACGACACCGCCAAGGAAATGGGTCTCGAACCCATCGCATACGTCCGCTACTGGGCGGTCGCCGGCGTCGATCCCGACATCATGGGGATCGGCCCCACGGTCGCCGTGCCCAAGCTCCTCGATCGCGCCGGGCTGACCCTCGACGACATCGACCTCATCGAGATCAACGAGGCCTTCGCCAGCCAGTCGGTCTATAGCATGAACGAGCTCGGGCTCGATCCTGAAAAGACGAACGTCAATGGTGGAGCTATCGCCACCGGCCATCCCCTCGGGGCAACCGGCGCGGTCCTGACCGTCAAGATCCTCGGCGAGCTCGGCCGTCGCAATGCCAAGCGTGGCATCGTCACCATGTGCATCGGCGGCGGAATGGGCTTCGCGTACCTGCTCGAGATGGCATAACGCCCAACCGAAAAAATCGAGAACCCCCGAGCCTCGTGCCGGGGGTTTTCTGTTTTCGAATTCTGGATTTTTCGCCCGCCCACCCCACGTTTCGACGAACCGGGGAGGTTGTGATGTAAATCCGAAATTCGAAATTCGAAATTCGTTACTTCTTGATTCTCTTCTCGATATTCCTGAAAATCTGCATCGAGATCGACCGGTCACCGAGCTTGCCGACCTTGATCTTGATGGAGGTGCTGCCAGTACCGACTCCCTTGAGATTGATGGTGACCTTGGTGCCGACCGCCATCCGCGCGGTGATCTTACCCTGGAGCTTGTCGACAGTGCTGTCAACGCCGACCAGCTCGAGGTCCTCGAGGGTGGCAAGGGTAGCGCTGGTCACCTCGGGCATCGTCCCTTCAAGATCCGCTCGCAGGACCCCCTCGCCCTTTCGGTACGAAACATCGGTCCCATCCGGAGTCACTACCGACGATTTGCAGCCGACGAGCAATCCCAAACAGACGATCACGAGGAGTATTTTCTTCATGGGGACCACCGTACCCGGTTGGCTCGGGATTGTCGAGTGATCGTTGATACGCCGGGGTCCGACCCGTCTCCCGCACCTTGTCCCCCACCCGGTTCAAAGGTACCCTCCGGCCGGAGGTATTAAATGAGC
>CAYPBC010000215.1:0-4544 GCA_964408845.1 uncultured Thermoanaerobaculia bacterium | reverse complement strand
AACCGAGCATGCGGCTGACCAAGAGCACGAACGCCGGCCGTAATCGCTTTCCACCGCTGCCGAGGACATAGGTGGCAACCTCGCGAACCATGGGTTGGGCGTTTTCGAACTCGCGTGTAAAGAACTCCTCGACCTCATCAAGACGACCGAGGACAGGACCGAAGACCTGCCGGATCTGTCGCGCCTGCCGGAGAGAGCTCACCGTAGCTTTCACCCGCGGAGGATAGCATGGAGGGAATTAGGAATTCGGAATTAGGGATTCGGAATTCGGAATTATGAATGCCGCCCGCCCGCCTGTGCTTTTTGAATTCTCAATTCTCAATTCTCAGTTTTCGATGCCCTTCCACCTGCCCCGGTTCTCCGGGAGGGTGGGCGGAATTCAAAATTGAGAATTGGATTTTCAATCAACTCCAGACGGCGAGCAATCGTCCCAGAGATGTGCGGGCTTTTTGGGCGTGAGGATGTACCGAATCGTGACCACAAAGAGTGATAACTTTGCGATAGCAATCGACGGCAGCTTGCTCATCTTCTCTACAGTGTTGACGGAGGTGCCCCTTCATCAACCATGCTTCTGTGTGGCGGGCATCTACCTTCAGTATTCGATCGAGGAAGATCTCCGCAACATCCCATCTTTCCTCTGAGATTGCCCGTGCAGCGTGCGAACGATAAATTCGAATCTGCGAGTCCTCTTCCAATTTCTTCATTCGCGGTTCGCGGCGGAAGATTTCGAGGGTTTTCATCTCTTTCGAGTTGAGAATGTCCGATTTCTGAAAATTTGTCAAGAAAATTTCAATAATTTCTGACACTCTTTGGGATGAACGATCGGAATTTTTTTCGAACCCAGCGATCGAGTTCAATATTGAACGCGTGTTGGGTTGAATCCTGGATCCGGATCTGGCCGCTAGAAATCTGAAATCTCCTCCAGGAATGTGCTCTGGTTTCGGCAAAGAAAATGAGCCTGAAAACCTAATGGTGGTTGTCCGAACGACCGCCAACTTCGGAGGCGTGGGGAGAGGGCGCCCAGCGGGCGGCGAGCCGCGGTATGATGGCGCCATGAGCCGAGGGTCGACTCCGCCGTTTGTCCATCTTCACCTGCACAGCCACTACTCGTTGCTTGATGCCGCGATCCGCATACCGGAGCTCGCGGAGCAGGTTGCGAGGATGGGGATGCCGGCGGTCGCGATCACGGACCACGGCAATATTTTCGGGGCCTTCCAGTTCCACCGCGCCGCGATCAAGGCGGGTGTGCGCCCGGTGATCGGGTGCGAGGTATATGTTGCACCCGGTGATCATCGCGAGCGTGCGCCGGTGGCGGGCCGCCGCAAGCCATACGACCACCTCATTTTGTTGGCTGAGAACGACGTTGGCTACGGCAATTTAGTGCGTCTGGTGAGTGCGGGCTATTTGGAGGGCTTTTATCACAAACCGCGGATTTCGAGGGAGCTCCTTGCGGATCACAGCGACGGGCTGATCGGTCTTTCGGCGTGTCTCTCCGGCGAGATTCCGCGGCTGCTCCTGGTCCGAGACTCTGAGGGCGCACGGATGGCGGCCGAGACTTACCGCGAGATTCTCGGCAAGGATAACTTCTTCTTGGAGATCCAGGACCACGGCCTGGCTGACGAGGAGTTCGTGCGCGAGGGCATCTCCGAGCTGTCGCAGACCACTGGGATCGAGCTGGTGGCCACCAATGATTGCCACTTTCACAAGCGGGACGACACGTTCGCCCACAAGGTGTTGATTGGCATTGGTCTCAACCGGGATCTCGAAGATCTGCAGAGAAGCTATGCTTACAACGCGGAGTTCTATGTCAAGTCGCCCGAGGAGATGTACGAGCTTTTTGCGGAGTATCCAGGCGCTTGCGAACGCACCTCAGAGATCGCATCCCGCTGCCATGTACGGTTCGATACCGACTCCCTTCACCTCCCCAAATTCGCGGTTCCGGATGGCTCGAATCTGGAGGCATTTCTGGCTGAGAAGGCTGCGGACGGACTTCGAGAGCGTCTCGATAATGGAGTACCAAGGCGGCAACCGGTCGAGAATTACACCACGCGTTTAGAGACCGAGCTCGACACGATCCGCAAGATGGGTTTTCCTGGATATTTTCTGGTTGTGTGGGATTTTATCCGCTTTGCCAGAGACGAGAACATTCCAGTGGGTCCCGGACGAGGATCGGCGGCCGGTTCTCTGGTTTCATACGCCCTCGGGATCACAGATATCGATCCTCTCGAGTTCGATCTCCTCTTCGAAAGATTTCTCAATCCGGATCGGATTTCAATGCCGGATATCGATATCGATTTTTGCCAGCGGAGGCGCGACGAGGTCATCGACTACGTGCGTCTTCTTTATGGCGAGGAATCGGTATCACAAATCGCGACCTTCAACATTCTCAAGGCCAAGTCGGCGGTGCGCGATGTTGGACGGGTGATGGGGATGCCTTTCGGGGATGTCGACCGCATAGCAAAGCTGATTCCGGATGACCTCAACATCACGATATCGCGGGCCCTGGATGACACGCCCGAGTTGCGCGAGCTGGTTGAAGGCGACGAGGATGTCCAATTGCTGATCGAAACCGCTGGTCGGCTGGAGGGGCTCGCCCGCCACTGCGGGGTGCACGCGGCAGGAGTCGTGATCGCACCGGAACCGCTGGTCAACCTCGTGCCGTTGAACCGCAGCTCCCACGGAGAGGTCACGACCCAGTTCGATAAGGACGACGTGGAGGCGCTCGGCCTGCTCAAGATGGACTTCCTCGGGCTGCGAACGCTGACCGTGATCGACGATGCGGTCAAGTCCATCCGACGCACTGAAAACCCCGGTCTCGACATGGATGCTGTTCCCTTCGACGATCCGGAGGTCTTCTCCCTCTTCTCCGACGGCGACACCGATGGCATCTTTCAGTTCGAGTCGGCCGGCATGAAAGATGTCCTGCGTAGGGTGCAGCCGCAGAATTTTCTTGACATCGCGGCCCTCAACGCGCTCTACCGTCCTGGCCCGATGCAGTTCATCGATGATTACGCCGACCGCAAACAGGGCCGCAAGACCATCACCTACATCTTCCCCGAACTCGAGGAGATTCTCGGCGAAACTTACGGGATCATCGTTTACCAGGAGCAGGTGATGCGCATTGCGGTCGTGATCGCAGGGTTTTCGCTGGCCAAGGCGGACACGCTGCGCAAGGCGATGGGCAAGAAGCAACAGGAGATCATCGATCGCGAGGGCGAAAACTTCATCACCGGCGCGGTCGCAAAGGGCCATCCCAAAGACAAGGCGCGCCAACTGTGGAACCAGATCGTCCCGTTCGCCAAGTACGGATTCAACAAGTCTCACTCCGTGGCCTACGCCCACGTTGCCTATTTCACAGCCTACCTCAAGGCGCACTACCTGGCCCACTTCATGGCTGCCATGTTGACTTCGGAAGTGGCCAACACCGACAAGCTCAGCCAGTACCTGGTGCGCTGCCGACAGATGGGTCTCGAGATCCTGCCCCCGGGCGTCAACGCCTCGATGCCCTTCTTTACCGTGGAGGATGGAGGCATACGATTCGGGCTCGCGGCCATCAAGGGAGTCGGATTGGCGGCAGTCGAGCCTCTCCTCGCCGCCCGTGAACGCGAGGGCAGCTTCACCTCCCTCTCGCAATGCCTGTGTTCGTTGCCCGCCCGCGCGATGAACCAGAAGGCGCTCGAGTGCCTGACCAAGGCGGGTTGTTTCGACGAGTTCGGCCTCACGCGTAAGGGCATTCTCGACAACCTCGAACTGTTCCTGGAGATGACGGGTCGTGAGCGCGAGCAGAGCGAGTTGGGGCAGGGGTTCCTGTTTGACGACATGCCGTCGGAAAACCTCGAGCAAGAGCTCCGCAGCGCCGGCCATGCCGACCCGTCTGATCGTCTCGCATGGGAGCGGGAGGTGCTTGGTTTCTATCTCACAGGCCATCCGCTGGAGGCCTTCGCCGAACAGCTCGAGCGCTACTCGGATTGCACCGTGGAGGAGCTTGGCGAACGGTTTGCGGCTGGATCCGAGCAGGTCACGGTCGGCGGGTTGGTCACCGGGCTCAAGGTCATGCCGATCAAGAAGGAGGGCCGCAACCATGGCCGCCGGATGGGGGTCTTCCTGCTCGAGGGCCCAACGGGCGCGGTGCGGGTGGTCGCCTTCCCGGATGTTTTCGAGGCTCACGAGAGTCTGTTGCCGGATGGAGCGGCGGTGCTGGTGGTCGCGAGTCTCAAGGGCGAGGGCGACCACGTCGAGCTGATGGCCGACGAGATCGTAGCTCTCGACGGGATCGACTCGCGTCGCGCAGCCGCTCTGAAGGTGGTGCTCGACCTGGACGAAATGGACGAGGAGCGTCTCGAGGCGATTCGCGAGTTCCTGCTTGATCACCCAGGCGATCTACCGGTGAGGTTCGAGCTCCTGCGCCGCGGACGGTACCGCGCCCGTCTGGTGCCGCCGCCGGCGCTCACGGTCGATCCGAAGGCGGCCACCAGAGAGGGGTTGAAGCGGCTCCTCGGCGAAGGTTGGTGCAAGTACGAGTTCGACACCAAGGCGCGCAACGG
>CAYPBC010000214.1:0-4591 GCA_964408845.1 uncultured Thermoanaerobaculia bacterium | reverse complement strand
TGAGGACAACATCATGGCGGGATGCCAGGCACCTCCGGTGGACGCGCCCTTGCCTCGCAGCCCGCAAGACGGTGGGCGACCTTCCTAATTCAGCGCTTTGCGGCTTCGAGGATCAGCTCGACCGCTTGTTCGATCTCCTCCTCGGTGGTGAAGCGACCGACCGAGAGGCGCACGGTGGCGCGGGCTAGTTCCGGCTCCACACCCATCGCTTGCAGCACGTACGAAATCATGGTTGCACCGGAATGGCAGGCCGAACCGGCTGATGCTGCCAGCTTGTCAGTTAGCTTGCCGAGCAGCTCGCCGGCATCACAACCTGGAAACGCCACACTCAGGGTGTTGGGCAGCCGGTGATCAGGGTGCCCGTGCTCCACCAGGTCCTCACGCCCCGCCCGTAGGCCGGCCGCCAGGCGGCTTCGGAGATCGGCCAACCACTCCTGCTCCGCTGAAACCTCGTGCTGGGCCAGCTCACACGCAACCCCCAGGCCCACCGCCAGGAGAACGTTCTCGGTTCCGGCACGCCGGCCCTGTTCGTGGCCGGCGCCGAGGATCTGCGGTCTGATCTCTATGCCCTCTCGAACGTAGAGCGCCCCCACACCCTTCGGTGCGTAGAGCTTGTGCCCAGCCACCGAAAGGAGGTCGACACCGAGATCATCCACATTCACCGGCACCTTGCCGATCGCTTGCGCCGCATCGGTGTGAATCGCTACCCCGCGTTCGCGGCACAGGGCCGCCACCTCTCGCACCGGTTGCAGGGTGCCGACCTCGTTGTTGGCAAGCATCAGGGACACCAGAACGGTGTCGTCGCGCAGCGCGGCCGCCACGGCTTCCGCATCAACTCGACCGAATCGGCCAACCCCCACAATGCTCAGTGCGATGCGGCCCTCGATTTCGAGGGCGAGGACCACCTCGAGTACCGCCGGATGCTCCACCGCAGAGGTGATCACGTGGCCGCCCCCACTCGCCTCTACCAAGCCTCGGATGGCCAGATTGTTCGACTCCGAACCGCCGGAGGTGAACACCACCTCGGCGGGCAGACATCCGAGACCGCGGGCTACCCGCACGCGGGCTTCCTCAAGATCCGATTTTGCCTTGCGACCCTCGGCATGGGTTGACGACGGGTTGCCGAAGCCGCCGGTGAGGAACGGTCCCATCGCCTCCGCCACCCGGGGATCGATGGGCGTCGTCGCGTTGTAGTCGAGGTAGATCAGGCTCACCGGAAGAGTGTACCGGGTTCAGTTCTCGGCGCCGGAGCGTCGTACGTTTCGGCGCCGAGAACTGAAAATAAGGAAGATATTGCAGAGCTGGATCTACATCGTTACCATGCAGCTGCGGTGTATTCATTTCGCATCGCACGCGACACACCACATCGGAGGTCTCTCATGGCCAATGGAATCGTCTCTGTCCCGCCGCCCATCAACGATCCGATCAGGTCGTATGCTCCCGGGTCGCCGGAGAAGGCATCGCTCAAGGAGAGGATCACCGAGATGCTGAGCGAGGAGATCGAGATCCCGCTCATCATCGGCGGTAAGGAGGTGCGCACCGGTAACACTGCGAAGGCGGTGTGTCCGCACGACCACACGCACGTCCTGGGGGTCTACCACAAGGCCGGCGAGGCCGAGGTGAAGCAGGCCGTGGAGGCCGCCGCCGATGCGTGGAAGAATTGGTCCGAGATGCCCTGGGAGCAGCGCGCGGCGGTGATGCTCAAGGCCGCCGAGCTCCTCGCCGGGCCGTGGCGCGACACCCTCAACGCGGCGTGCATGCTCAACCAGTCGAAGAACGTCTTCCAGGCCGAGATCGACTCGGCCTGCGAGCTCATCGACTTCTGGCGCTTCAACCCCTACTTCATGCGCTTCATCTACGAGCAGCAGCCTCAGTCGGCGTCCGGTTATTGGGACTACGTCGAGTACCGTGCGTTGGAGGGCTTTGTCTTTGCGGTCACCCCCTTCAACTTCGCCTCCATCGCCGGCAATCTCCCGACAGCGCCCGCACTGATGGGCAACACCGTGCTCTGGAAGCCGGCCTCGTCGGCGGTCTTCACCGCCTGGCATCTCATGAAGCTGATGGAAGCCGCCGGCTTCCCACCGGGAGTCATCAACTTCATCCCGGGATCCGGTGGCCAGGTCGGCAACCCGGTCATGGCGAGCCCGCATCTCACGGGCATCCACTTCACCGGCTCCACACCCGTCTTTCAGGGCATGTGGAAGGCGATCGGCGACAACATCGCCTCCTACCACACCTATCCGCGCATCGTCGGCGAGACCGGCGGCAAGGACTTCGTCTTCGCGCACGAGTCGGCCGACCACGAGGCGCTGGCAACAGCGTTGGTCCGCGGCGCCTTCGAGTACCAGGGTCAGAAGTGCTCTGCCGCCTCGCGCGCCTATATCCCGAGCTCGATCTGGCCGCACGTCAAGGAGCTGCTGGTAGGCCAAGTTTCCGAGATCAAGATGGGCCCGCCGACCGATTTCCGGAACTTCTTCAACGCGGTCATCGACGCCGGCGCGTTTCAAACCATCACCTCCTATATCCAGTACGCCAAGGACTCCTCCGAGGCCGAGATCCTGTGCGGCGGCTCCTGGGACGACGCCGAGGGCTACTACATCGAACCGACCGTGGTCGAAACCACCAACCCGCGCTTCAAGCTCATGGAAGAGGAGATCTTCGGCCCGGTAATGACGATCTACGTTTACGACGAAAACGATCTCGACGGCGCCCTCGAGCTCTGCGACACGACGTCGATCTACGCACTCACCGGAGCGATCTTCTCAGACGACCGGGCGACCGCAATCAAGATGGCCAACCGCCTCCGCAACGCCGCCGGAAACTTCTACATCAACGACAAACCGACCGGCGCCGTGGTCGGTCAGCAGCCCTTCGGCGGCTCCCGCGCATCCGGCACCAACGACAAGGCCGGCTCCTATCTCAACCTCATCCGCTGGACCTCACAGCGGACAATCAAGGAAACCTTTGTACCGCCGAAGCACTTCGCGTACCCGTTCATGGGAGAGGAATAGAGGACGAGTGCTTAATTCTCAATTCTCAATTCTCAGTTTTGAGTTTTGAGTTCTGAGGTACTGCCCAGGCACTGAATCACTTATCACTGATTACTGATCACTCGCCGCGCGCCTCACAAGGACAGCGCGGAGTTCGTGGGGCTCGTGAGTGGGAACGATCAACGGTGGTGTCCCGAGGCTCAAGGTGAGAACCAGCTCCTGGGGGGCATAGAGGCGGCGCCACGAGGACGCTCGCCGCACCGTCGCGCTCTCCACGCACCCGGCCGGCAGGGTCCTTCGAAAGGGACCCAGCCGAAGCTCGATCATCCGTTCACCAACCATCACCTCGTAGCACCGACAACGGACGAGCGCAACCACGAGGGTACCGCCGACAAGGATGAGACAGGCGGCCGAGGCCTCAGCCACCGTCGACTCGGCTCCCACGAAGCCGGCCATCCCGGCCACGATCGCGAGCACCCCCACCACCCATCCGACAGCTTGGACAGCCGCTTTCAGCGGCGACGCCTCGAAGTGAAGCGGCAGATCGCGATCTCGAGTGATTCGAACCATGTCGACCTATCGACGATTATAGGACCGACAGGTGTACTCAGGGTCGATTCATCGGCCGTGATTGAAGGGGTCCGGTGCAAAGGCGAAATCCAAGAAACTTGTCGCACGCTCGCGGCGGGCGAGGGCCTCTTCCTCCTCAGGGCTCGGAAGAACGCCGAGGTGGACCAGTTGAGGCCGGTACTCGTAGCGGAGGCGGAGCTGGGTAGCCGGGCGATCCTCGAGATCGAGGTGGACACGCCGGACGCGGTGGTCCACACGTCGTCCGATGCCGGTTGCGGCGAGGTCGTCGGCAGCGGCTGACTTCTCGTTGCTGTCCGACTCGCCCTCCGCCGAACGCCGCCTGGGTTCGGCCGGCGCCGGTGCCTCGCCCGCGCGCGCTCCCATCCACCCTCCGACGGTCGGCCGCGGTGCCCGCTCCCTGAACACGACCGCCTCGATTACGCCGAGGTTGACGGTACGGTCGAGCCATGCGCCGTAGCTTTTCTCCTCGGTGGTAAAGAAAAATCGGCGGGCGTCGGTGCTGCTGACCTGCCAACCGCTGATGGTAGTGGTCTCGTAGGGTCCGAGGACCCACTTGCTGGCCTTCGCCGCAGATGTCGTCTTGGCGTCGATCGAGTTGAGTCCGTCAACGGCGAGGGCCACGGCAATGCGGCGATCGATCAGGTTCGTCAGGCGCAGAGCATACTCGCGACCTCTCAGCGCCTCGATGTAGATGGTGCCCCGAGCCGGGTACTCGGTCAGCGGCTTGCCGTCGACCAGAACCTCGATCCGGCAGACATCGGTCTCGAGGGCCGCCGCAAGGGCGCCTGACATCATGACCGCCACCGTCACGATCGCTGCGAAGAGAACTGCAGTCGTTTGTCCCAATTGATGGTTCCGTGGTTGATTGCGCATCTCCGACTCCTTTCATTCCGCCCCTGTTCGCCCCAGTGAGAGCCCCAATTGCTTCCGAAGTTCCCGAGAATGCGTCTAGCCTGTTCCCATCCGGAAACTCTGGTGGGAACTGCGCAGTTCTCGATGCAGAAACGAGC
>CAYPBC010000213.1:0-4606 GCA_964408845.1 uncultured Thermoanaerobaculia bacterium | reverse complement strand
TCGCTGGCTGCGCGACCATTCATAATCGAGAATCGAGGACTGAAATTCGGCGGTTGCCCGCCATTCCTAATTCCTAATTCCTAATTTACGGAAACGCCGTCCAGGCGTTTCCGTCCCACCTTGCTCCGCACCACCCGTCCCTGGCCGGATAACGGACTGCGATGCCGCGGCCTTCGAGCCGCTCCACCACCTCCTCGTGCGGATGTCCATGGGTGTTGCCCCGGCCCGCCGGGATGAGAGCGATCTCGGGCGAGGTGGCGTCGAGGAAGGCAGTCGAGGTCGAGCCGCGGCTGCCATGGTGTGGGATGACGAGAACCTCGCCGTCGAGCAGACCGATGCCCGAGATCCGGCGCTCGGCGGGACGGCCGATGTCGGAGGTGATCACGACGGATCCTCCGGGGAGCACCGCTCGCGCCACCAACGAACGTTCGTTCTCCTCCCGCGGTGGATTCAACGCCGGCGGCCACAGGGTCACGAGGCGAATTGTGCCGAGGGTCGTCGCCATCCCGCGGGCGAGGGGCTCGATGTGCGTTCCTCGGCGGCGGGCGGCGCGCAGTAGCGGGACGCTTTCGATCCGACTGAACATCCAGGCAGGCATGAGCAGCCGATCCACGTCGAGCGTTCTGAGCACATAGGGCGCGCCGCCGATGTGGTCCTCATCGGTGTGGGAAATGATGATGGCCCGCAACCGCCGCTGTCGTCTGCTGGCGAGCAGCTCAGCCGCCTCCCGCCGAAACCGCCCACTGTCGGCCAGGATCCGGTCGCCGCTGTTGCTGACGAGTACGGCCGCCCCGTCGCTGACCGGCAGCAGCTCGACCGCCGGTGGCCCGGGCGCCGCCGGGATCAGTGTCGCGGAGGAGGCGGCGAGAATGACCAGCCACGCTGCCGCGCCTATCCTCGCCCTCCTTCCGGATTGCAGGGCGAGCCACCCCGCGACAGTCAGCGCCAACACGGCCACGGGTGGGAGCTCTGTCGTCACAACCTCGAGATGGCGGGCCGGGGCGCCCACCGTTTGCAGGATCGTGATGAGACCGTGGACGAAGTCGAGACAGAGGGCGGCGCCGCCGGGCCAGACCACCGCCACGACGGTGGCGCCGACCGAGGCGAGCACGGTGGGGCCGAGCAGCGGCAGGGCGATGATGTTCACCAGGACCGCTCCCGGGATCAGGGTGCGGAAGTGGGTGGCGACGAGCGGCGCGGCGGCGGTTTGGGCGACCAGTGGAACGGCGACCGCACCGGCGAGGAATCGAGGTCCCGGAAGGATCTCGGCCAGGACCGGCGCCCACCGCACCAGGGCGGCTGTGATGAGAATCGTGAGCTGGAAGCCTGCGTCAAAGATCAGGGGCGGTCGTGCGAGGAGAAGGAGCAGGGTGGTGAGGAGCACCGCCGCCATGGGAAGGATCGCACGTCCGAGAAAACGTGCTCCGAGGTAGATCACCCCCATGAGTGCGGCGCGAACGGCCGACGGTGCGGCGCCCGCGAGGAGGGCGTAGGACGGAAGGGCCATCAGCACCACGAACCGCGTGGTGCGCGGCGTGGCGCCGAGCATGGCAGCCAAGAGCCACACCGCTCCTCCGACCAATCCCACGTGGAGCCCGCTCACGGCGAGAACGTGGGCGAGTCCTGACCGGCGCCAACGATCCCGGCGTTCAGACGGCACCAGGTCGCGGCGCCCGAGGGCCAGCGCGGCCGCCATCTCCGCGGTCCGGATCCTGACGACCGAGGTGCCGGCGGCGGCCAGCACGCGGTGGGCGAGTCGATCGCGGAGATTGGGCAGAAGCCGGGTTTCATCGGTATTGCGGAGGAGTCGAGCCGACGCAACCACCAGAAGGGGGCTGGATTGGGAGCCCCGGACGCGGGCGAAGACATCGATGACGGATCCCGGCGCCGGCAGATCGCGTGGATTGGGATCGCCGCGGACCTCGAGGCGGCATCTCGGCGGCAGAACCAGCGTGCGGTTGTTGGAGGTGGCGTCGATGGGCCGCACTCTCGAGCGGCGTCCCCATCGCCCATCCGTCCAACCCTCGATCACCACCACCCGTGCCCGGATCACCGACTCACCGTCTGCCACGTGCTGCTCGAAGAAGAGGCGGTCGCCGGCCGCATCCAAACCCCGGCCACCGACAAGGGTGAACCCGACCAGGATCCAAAGTGCGGCGGGCGCCCTTCGCCCTCGGCGAAATGCCTCGATCGCGAGAATCCCGCCGGTTGCAAGCAGCAGGAGATGCAGCCACTCGGGGCCGGCGACGGGAGTCAGGGACGTGGCGACGGCGCTGACGGCCGCACCGGTGGTGAGCAACCACAGCGGGCGAAGCGCCCGGGTTGCGGCGCTCTCATCGGTCATGGAATTCCAAAACCTGCGTGTCGGGTTCCCTCAGGTTGGCCGAACAGCCGGGTGATTTTGTTACCGAGTGGTGGCGGGCCCTAAAGGACCCGCCTACAGGTTTCCTGGCGACCTTTGTAGACGGATCCTTTAGGGTCCGCCGCCAGGAGGTTTCGGAACCAGAAGAGGCGCAACCTGAGCGAACCGGATATGCGTGTTCCAGGAGTGCGAGGATCTCGACGTGGTGGGTGAGGGGGAAGAGATCGAAGAGCTCGAGCTCGGTCACGCGATAGCCGTGGTTTACGAGATGGGCGGCGTCTCTCGCCCAGGTCGCGGGATCGCAGCCGAGCATCAAGATCCGATCTGGCTTCCAGCGCGCGAGATCGTCGCGGAGGGCCCGGCTCATTCCGCGGCGGGGGGGATCGGTGATCACCAAGGCATTTTGAGGCAGATTTCCAGACGCGCTGAGAAAGTCCTCGGCGGTGCGGCCGGCCACGACCACGGCATCGGGGAGATTCCGCGCTGCCGCCCGCGCCGCCCGCCGGCTCGGTTCGACCAGGGTCAACTGACGTGGGCAGGCCGATAGGGCGGCGGCGGCGAGAAAACCGACCCCTGCGTGGAGGTCGAATACGGGTGCGGTTTCCTCCCCTGCAAGTTCGGCGACGCGCTCGAAGAGATCGCCGAGAAGGTGACGGTTGCCCTGAAAGAAGGCCCCGATCGGAGCGATGAGGGGGATCGGCAACTCGAACTCGACCACCTCCCGGCCCCAACCCGATTGTGCGTACCCAGCCGGCGACAGGGAGTGAAAACCCGCGACCACCGAGTCTGCATCGTCCGCGGACGGAACCCAAAAAGCGTCGATCTTCCGTACGCCTCCGTCGGCCGGGCGAAGGGCGGCAACCCTCTCCCCCGGTGCGGTGCCCTCGAGCCATTCCACGTCGACGGCTTTCGGGCAGCGGCGTGTGAGGGCCTGGGTGATGATCGGGAGCGCATTCATCAACCGGGGCGACAGGATTCGGCACGAGTTAATGGCCGACACGGTGCGGCTCCGGTGTCCAAAAAAACCCAATCTTCCCAGATCAGGATCCCAGTGAAGCCGGGCGCGCAGGCGGTAACCGCCCTCCGAGGTGTGCAGAACTGCGGATGCGATCCGGTCGGCGAGGTCGGGGAACCTTCCCGCTGCCTCCGCGGCCGCCGCGGCCTTGAGCGCACCGGCGGCAGCGAGATCGATGTGAGGCCAGTCGCAGCCGCCGCAGCTCTCGGCATGTGGGCACGGATGGGTCAACCGGGCCGAATGGGTGTTGCCGCGCACCTCGAGGACGTGCGCTTCGGTGATTCCAGCGCGGCGGCGGGTCGGTTGCGCCACGACGCGCTCGCCGGGGAGCGCGCCCATCACCATCCAGGTTGCACCGTCGTGATGGGCGAGGCCGCGTCCGCCGCCGATGAGCTTCTCGATGTCGAGGGTCACCGCGGAAAGGGCCGGGCCGTCCTCGATCGGGCGGTTCATCCGTCGAGGTCCAGCCGCGGAAGGGCGAGCAGCTCACGGAGCAGCCGGTCGCGGAAGGCGAGGAACGTGCGGTCGCGCGCTTCCGGAGTTGCCGCCGAGGCCACCGCGTCGGCCTGCGCCCGCTCCTCGAGGTCGTCGCGGTCATCGCTTCCGAGGGCTGCGAGGCAGGTTGCGAGGAGGGCGGACTCGAGGGCGAAGAGGTGCTCCTCGAGAGCCGCGGGGTGCAGCTCGTGTGCCGCCTCCACCGTTGCCGCGATGCCCTTGATGGCCTCGGCAACCCGGGGCCGGGTCGGTTGCTGCCGCTCGGCTGCGGAGTAAAGGATGGCCTCGAGAGATTGCAGCGCGGCCTCGTGGTTGATCTCGGGTTGCTGGGCGTCAGGGTCGGCTGCGCCGACCTGCATCTCGGCGATGTGCCGGGCGTGGGCGTGAACCGCGTGGCGGCAGTAGGAGAGGCTTACGACGGGGTCGGGTTCGCCGCGATCCCGGCGCTTGGCGAAGACCTCGGTGATCCCGGTGCGGACGGCGGCCAGTGGGATCTCGTCGCGCCACCACTGGCGGAGGAGGTGGAAGTCCTTTGGCGACAAGGTATGAGGGACGCCTCGAAGGGTCGCGAAGAGGTCCTCGACAGTACGGTAATACTCGAGCTCGAGATCATCATCCAACGCCATCGCCAGAGTGTACCGCGCCGGCCAGTGTCCGTACCGCCCGCCGTCCGCGGTCTTCGACCGCGGCCACGCGGCCTCGGCCGATGTCTCCTCCGAGAGCAAGCTCTCGTC
>CAYPBC010000212.1:3150-4619 GCA_964408845.1 uncultured Thermoanaerobaculia bacterium | reverse complement strand
AAAAGATGAACGCGCCCCGCCAGCCCAAGCACGCCCCTGACAATCGGGATACGACCTTCCTTGCTCACCCCGTGAGTGTACGCCCATCAGTCGTTGTGAAGAAAAACTCATGCGTTCAACCGAACGAGGCCTCGCGCCATCTCATAGGCAACCGCTGAGCTCCACTTGCCTGAGGTCAACTCAATGGGAAAGAGACTGCACGCATCGACACCCGAAGGTGGCGGCCGTCTATGATCTCAGAGGCCGCGGCGCGACTCGCGCCATGCGCGCCATGCGCGCCATGCGCGCCAGGATAGGCGTGAGGAGACGAACAGTGCCGTGCCGATCGCGAGGTAGACGGGGTCAGCGATCACGCACGCAAGGGTGCCGCGCAGCAGGCGCTCGGCCGCCACCATCAGGACCACCAGCCTCGACCGGCCTTGTCCGGCCGGCGACGACTGTCCTCATGAGCAGCGCCGAATGATAGCGAAGGAAAACCAGCAGACCGCCGTGGTTACGAATATCCGAAGAATCATGGGGAGGGTCGCGGCAGCCGGGTTAGAATCGGGATTCCTATGTGTGAGCTCTTCGCCATGTCCAGTCGCCTGCCGGCAACCATCACCTACTCGCTGGAGGAGTTCGCTCGGCACGGAGGCCGGACCGGGCCGCACAGCGACGGCTGGGGAATCGCGTACTACGGCGACCGTGACGCGAGAGTGATCCGCGACGTGGATGCCGCCGCCGACAGCGCGCTGGTCCGCTTGGTCGCCGAGCGCGGTCAGCGAAGCCACACCGTCGTCTCCCACATTCGCAGGGCCACCCAGGGCGAGGTGGCGCTGCGCAACACTCAGCCGTTCAGCCGCGAGGTCGGCGGCCGCGTCCATCTCTTCGCCCACAACGGCGATCTCGCAGGCGTGTTGGAGGCCACCGAGCTTGTGCTGGACATCGACCGGCCGATTGGCGAGACCGACTCCGAGCACGCCTTCTGTGCTCTGCTGACGCGCATCCGCCGGCTATGGGGCGACAGCGCAGAGGTTCCGACCGTCGACTCCCGCCTTCAGACCGTCGCGGACTTCGCCCGCACCTTGCGTGAACTCGGCCCCGCCAACTTCATCTACTTCGACGGTGACGCGCTCTTCCTCCACGGCCACCGGCGCAAGCACGATGGCGAGGAGGAGCCGAGGCCGCCCGGGCTACACACGCTCTGCCGGTCGTGCACGGTTGGCGGGACCGCCTTTGAGGCCGACGGGCTAACGATCTCCGGCCACAACCAGCACGTCGTGCTCGCCGCCACTGTGCCGCTCACCGATGAGCCCTGGGAGGCGCTGGACGAGGGTGAGATCGTGGTCGCCCGCAAGGGTGAGATCGTCGCGCGACACGGTTGACGTGCCGCGCAGCCGGTGGCGAAAGGTGCTGCGGTGGCTTTTGCGGGGCGCAGGCGTGCTCGTTGTCCTCCTCATCGTCGTCACAGCTCTGGCCTACTGGCGGCT
>CAYPBC010000212.1:0-3050 GCA_964408845.1 uncultured Thermoanaerobaculia bacterium | reverse complement strand
AAGGCCGACGGCACGCTCGACATCGCCTTCGCCGGCAGCACAAACTCGAACACGAGCAAGAGCACCAAGGGTGACGGCGGCGAGTGGCTCAAGACGTGGCTCGCCGGCGGGGCGGAGGGTCCGCTTCGCCGGCTCGACCACATCCGAGTCTCCGATGCCGAACTGAAGGTGGATGACAATCTCCTCGGCCTGTCGTGGGGCGGCAGAGAGTTCGATCTCGACCTCGGTCGTGAAGACACGGGCGTCGACGCCGATCTCGAATCGACAATCCAGATCGGCGACGGACAGATCCCGGTGGTTTTCCACGGTCGGTACCAGCATGCGAGGCGAGAGATTCGGGGGCACCTCCAGTTCTCGAAACTGGCGCCGGCGCTCCTCGCCGAGCTGGTTCCCTCACTGCAAGCGCTCGGTGATTTAACCAACCCCATTGACGGCTCCATCGACGCCGTCGCACACAAGGGCTGGAAATTCGAGGTCTCGGCGTTCGATCTTTCCTCGGCCTACGGTCGAATCAAGGGCTCGTTCGATGCCCAAAAATCATCAAAGAGCATCACCGGCACGGTTGAGCTCCACGATCTGCGGCCGCGGCTTCTGGCTGAAGACCTCGAGGCACTGGCGCCCCTCGCCGCCGTCCGCCTGCCAATTGATGGCAAGCTCAGCTTCGACATCGTCGACCTCCGCCCGAAATCGATCGACTTCAACATAACAGCCGGAGCGGGATCAGTCGAGATCCCGGCGCCGGTGTCGAGAACCCAGAGCCTTGCCGGCGCCACCATCGAGGGCCGGATCGAAGGACTCGACACGCTCGACCTCCGGCGGGCCGACATCGACCTTGGCGGGGACGTCGTCCTCGAGCTCAGCGCCACGATCAGCCTCGAGGATGGGAAGGTCCACGCTCAGGCGACAGCCGGCATCGAATCCGTCACCGCCGAGCAAATCGCGACCCTCTGGCCCACCGGCATCGCCGACAGTGTCCACGAGTGGATCGCCGGGCACATTCCGAGCGGGAAGATCGAGGACATCTCAGTCGAGCTCGAATTGGGACCGGCCGGCGATACGATCGGACTCCGCCGGCTCGACGGGAAGTTCACCTATGGCGGGCTTCGCCTCGAGCTCTTCCCGAAGGTGCCGCCGATCGAGCAGATTACGGGATCGGCGACCTTCAACGCGCGAGAGTTTGACTTCGCGGTCGCGAGCGCGCGGTTTGCGGACCTCGAGGTGACAAAGGCCTCTGCGATCATCTCGCACCTTGACGACCCCCCGACCATGCTCAAGGTTGATGCCATCGTCAGCGGACCCATAAACACCGCCCTGGCGATGGTGAACGGCGAACCGCTCGACCTCGTCGACCCAGCTATCATCGCGGCTGCAGACGTCGGCGGGATCGCTACGACCGAGATCCGGGTGGTCCTGCCCCTGGATGGGTCCTCCTCGGGCGCGGTCGAGACTTTTGAAATCCGCTCGACCGTGAAGGCCTTTTCCTGGTCCAAGGCGCCGCTCGGATTGAAGGCCACCGAGGGGGACCTCCAACTTCACGTCGATGCGAAGGGTCTCGAGGTCGGAGGCAGCTCGAAGTTCAACGGCGTGCCCGCAAAGATCACCTTCGACGAGTACTTTGCGGGCTCCGACCTTCTCCGCCGCGTCAAGGGGACCGCCACTCTCGACCCGGCCGCGCTCGAGGCCCTGGGGCTGCCGGCGGTTCCGTTCTTGAATGGCGCCGCTGGACTCGACGTTTCCTACGTCGCGCGCCGCGATGGCCAGGTCCAGATCGACGGAAAGGTGGACCTCGAGGACGCCGCCGTCGAGATCCCGGAGATCGGTTGGAGCAAGCCTCACGGGGTGCCGGCGACTTTGACGGTCGATGCGACCCAAGCTCCGGACGGCGGCTGGACCCTCGACCCGGTGCGGTTGAAATCGAAGGGGCTCTCGGCCGACGCCCGCATCGAGCTCACGGAAGATCCGCCCGCGCTCGACCTGCTCCTGTTGCGCAGCTTCATATATGGTCGTTTCGACCTCGGTGGCACCGTCAAGGCGCGGTCCGGCGGCGGTTACACGATTAGCGTCAAGGGCGCGACTCTCGATATCGCGCCGCTCATCACGAGTCTCAAGCATGAGAGCACGACTGACAAGCCCGCGTCCGCGAAGCCCGCATCCCCCACGCCACCCCTTGAATTCGCGGTGCGGCTGGAGAAATTGTACGGCGAGCGCGAGGTCCAGTTCACCTCGGTGACGGCGGACGGATCCTTTGACGGCCATGCATGGGAACGAGCGATAATTGACGCCTCCATCCTTCCCGATGGTCGTATCTCCGTCACCGCCGCTCCCGGCACGGACGGATTGTCGTTCCGGCTTCAGATCGACAACGTCGGGAATGTAGTCGACGCACTGAGCCTCGATTCTCATTTCGAGGGCGGCACCCTCGACCTGACCGCCGAGGGTGTATCCGAGGACGGGCGGATGACCGGGCGGGTCGAGATCCATGACACCAAGCTCACCGAGTCTGACCTGATGACCCGTCTGCTCCGGTTGACCTCCCTTCAGGGCCTGCTCGCCAGCTTCACCAGTTCGGGGTTCAACATCAACCAGGTCACATCAGATTTGAGTTACGAGGACAACCGGCTCGCCATCAGCAACATGCGCGTCCACGCGGACGGCCTCGGAATCGTCGCCAACGGCGTCATCGACTTCGGGGCCGCCGAGGTCGACATCAGCGGCGCATTGGCGCCGAGCGGCGCCGTGCAGAGATTCATCGGCCACATCCCGCTGCTGGGTCAGGTACTCACGGGAGTCAATCGGGAGGGCATTGTTGCTGCCCAGTTCACGATCACCGGCAAGCTCACCGAGCCCGAGGTCAAGGCCAACCCGCTCTCCATGCTCACCCCGGGGATCACCCGCGATCTTGCCAAACTGCTGCCGGACGAGGGCGACGCCAAAACCTCTTCCCAGGATTGACGCCCGTAGCAAACCGTAATACTCTGTAACACTGGAGGCGTGTCATGGCAACCCTGAGCGGCAAGCAGCAGATCATCACCTTCAAGGCCGAGGAGGCC
>CAYPBC010000211.1:0-4634 GCA_964408845.1 uncultured Thermoanaerobaculia bacterium | reverse complement strand
TTATCCTGGACGCCATGGCGAGCTTGAGTCTGTGGGTGTACCGGGTGTTGGCCGTGTTGGTGCTGCCGTTGGCCGTTCCCGTCCTCAAGATCCGCCAACTATTCACGGGCAAGGTGCGGCCGCGCTTCCGCGACCGGCTGGGGTTCAATCTGCCGCCGCTGCCGCAGGAGGGGGTGTGGATCCAGGCGGTGTCGGTGGGCGAGGTGGAGCTGGCGCGGCGGTTGATCGCTGAGCTGCGCCGGACATCGCCAGAGCTGCCGCTCTTTGTCACCGCCACCACCGCCACCGGTCTCGACCTCGCCCGACGAAGCTTTGGCGATGAGCTGGCGGTCTTTCCGTGCCCCCTCGATCTGGCGGGCCCGGTGCGACGGGTCCTCGATGCCGCCCAGCCGCGTCTGCTGGTGCTGGTTGAGACCGAGCTGTGGCCGGAGATGCTCCACCAGGCGGGACGACGCGGAATTCCGGTAGCGGTGGTCAATGCCCGCCTGTCGGAGGGCTCCTTCGCCGGCTACCTCAGGGTGGCATCGCCGCTGCGATCACTGCTCGCGCCGCTGGCGCTGGTGCTCGCCCGCACGGATGCCGATGGCGAGCGTTTCGCCGCTCTTGGCGTACCGGCCGATCGGATCTCAGTTGCCGGCAACATCAAGTACGACCTGGAGGCCGACGAGCGACCCCTTGAATGGGCGGAGGCGGTGCGCGCAGTGGCCGGCGAGCGGCCGATATTAGTTGCGGGCTCGACAATGGAAGGGGAGGAGGTTCCGGTGCTCGACGCGGTGGCCGGAATGGGCGCCGACGGCACGGCGCCGTTTTTGATCCTCGCACCGCGTCACCCCGAGCGTTTTGGCGCCGTCGCCCGCCTCCTGGATGAGCGCGGGATCGTCTTTTCCCGCCGAAGCGACGGTGAGGCGATGGCGCCCGGAACGGAGGTTTTTCTCCTCGACACCATCGGCGAGCTGTCCCGGGCCTACCGCCTGGCCCGGGTGGCGTTCATCGGCGGCTCGCTCATGCCGACCGGCGGCCACAATCCGCTCGAGGCGGCTGCGTGGGGGGTGCCGGTGCTCAGTGGGCCGCATGTCCACAACTTCCGCGAGGTCTATGACGAGATGACGACAGCGGCGGGGGCTCGGCTAGTGGCCGATGCCGCAGAGCTCAGGGTAGCGGCAGCGGTTTGGCTCGATGACGACAAGCTCGCGCGGGCGGCGGGCGCCGCCGGCCGTGAGGTCGTCGAGACTAACCGCGGCGCCACCGGCCGCACGGTTGCCGCCCTCCTCGGGCTCCTTGGCGAGGTCTGAAGCTCGTGGCCTGGCGCTACCTCCTGCTGCCCCTCGCCCCGGCCTACCGCGGCGTGGTGGCCGCGCGTCGGGTAGCTTATAGTCGCGGCTGGATGCGTCGTGCACGGCTCGACGTGCCCGTGGTTTCGGTCGGCAATTTGACTTTCGGTGGCACCGGCAAGACGCCGGTCGTGATCGCCCTGGTGCGCGACTTGGTTCGCATGGGACGACGACCGGCGGTTTTGACTCGGGGTTACAAGCGTCGAGAGAACAACCAGGTGGTGGTGGTGGGCCCCGAGCCGCGGCAGCGGGTGGACGAGGTCGGCGACGAGCCGCTGGAAATGGCGCGGCGCCTTCCGGGCGTGCCGGTGGTGGTCGACGCCAACCGAGAACGCGGGGGACTGGAGGCGCTGCGCCTCGGCGCCGACGTGGTGGTGCTCGACGACGGGTTTCAGCACCTTCGCCTCGAGCGTGATCTCGATATCGTTGTCATCGATGCCGGCGATCCCTGGGGGGGCCATCACCTGCCGCCGCTGGGGCGCCTGCGGGAGCCGGTCGCGGGCCTCGAGCGGGCCGACGCCGTGCTCATAACCAAGGTGCCGGCCGACTGGCGACCGGTGGTGGCCGAGATCGAGAGCGCGGTGGATCGAATCGACCCGGCGTTGCAGATCTTTGTGGCGCGTCTGCGACCGACCCGGGTGCGCTTCCCCGACGGCGAGACTCGAGGCCCTGAGTGCCTCGCCGGACAGAGGGTCTTCGCCTTCGCCGCCATCGGGCGGCCCGGTGGCTTTGCGGAGGGTCTGGTGGAAATCGGCGCGGAGATTGTCGGCAACCGCTGGTTTCCCGATCACCATGACTACAGTGACTCCGACGTGAGTGAGGTCGTGGCCGCGGCCCAGGCCGCCAACGCGGTAGCAGTCACCACGGCCAAGGATGCGGTCAAGCTACCGGCGAATGCTCCGGTGTGGGTGGTGGAGGCGGAGATGGAGCCGATCGAGGGGAGCTGGCGCGGCCTGTGGCGGCTTCTGCCGGGGATCGCGTCATGAGCAAGGACCGTTCAGCTCTCCGAAATCACGCCGAGTACGGCGCATTTCGCATCGCCCGCGGGCTGACCGGGTGGCTGTCGCCGGCGGGTCTGGCCGGAATCGGCGACGCTCTCGGAAACCTATACTCGATGGTGGGCGGCCGGCGGCGCAAGATCATCGATTTCAACCTGGCCCTCGCCTTTCCCGAAAAGACCGACGGTGAGCGGCGTCAGATCGCGCGAGCGGTGGCGCGGCACTTCGGGCGCTCGGCTCTAGATGCGATCCGCATCCAGGGGCTGCGGCCGGAGGAGCTCCAAGCGGCGGTTGAGATCGAGGGGTGGGAGCATGTCGAGAGGGCGGCCGCCCTCGGGCGGGGGGTCTTCTTCCTCACCGCCCACATAGGATCGTGGGAGGTGGCCGCCCTGGTCACCGGCCTCAGGCTCGAGGCTGGGCTGAGTCTGATCAACCGGCCGCTGGACAATCCCCTCCTCGAGGTCGAGCTCGACCGTCTGCGCAAGCTCTACGGCAACCACGTCTTCGGAAAGCACAACATCGCGCGCGAGATGTTTCGCCAGCTCAAATCAGGCGGTGGTGTCGGAATTCTCATCGACCAGCGCGTGCGGGAAGACCAGGGCATCGAGGTGCCCTTCTTCGGCCACCCGGCATGGACCCACCCGATCCTCGCCCGGGTCGCGCGTAAGACGGGCGCGCCGGTGGTGCCCACCTTCGCGATGCGTGATGCGCCCGGCCGCTACACACTGCGTTACGAGGCACCGTTGATGGCCGAGGATCTCACCGAGGCCGAACGTGAGGACGGGCCACTGACCGCCCGCTACATGGCCGTCCTTGAAGCCGCCATCAGGGAGCGACCCGAGCAGTGGTTGTGGTACCACGACCGGTGGAAGCAATTGCGATTGAGCATGTCGGCGTAGGTTCGGTGGATTTCGAATTTCGAATTTTCCACCGAAGCCCCACCGGACGTGCACGCCCTCCCGCCCTTCAGGGTGGGTGGCACCGCGTGCAGCGGAGGTGCCTGTGCGGCGGAGGTGCCTGGCACCTCACGGGAAGCGCGCCAAATACCGAGTCCCCTTGAAGTCGGAAGCGCTTGACAAGCCCCAAGCCCCAAGCCTCAGGCCTCATCCCTCACCAACGGATGCGTCAAACAGTGCGGGCCGCCGCGGGCGCGCGAGATCTCGTGGCTTGAGAGCATCAGACAGACCCGCTCGTCGCTGGCGAGGTCGACCTCCTCTGACCCCAGCAGCACGTCCTCGGCGGCCACCACCCGGAAGCCTCGGCGCGCGAGCTCTTCGGCCGTCTGAATGTTGCGGTCATACAGTACGACCACGCCCGGTGCGAGCGCGAAGGCATTGGCGCCATCGGTCCACTGCTCGCGCTGCTGCGCCACCGGGTCGGCGCCGCCGCAGGAAACGGGCTCGAGGTCGATGCCACGGGCGGCCAGGGCCTCCAACAAACAACCGCGGTGGCGGGGGACGAGGTCCGACGATTGGAGGTCCACCTCGTAGGTTTGGGCAGTCTGCGGCCCGTCACCGCAGATCACCGGTTCAAAGACCAGCGCCGCATCGCGGTTGATCGGGGTGAAGACCGTGTCGAGGTGCATGTAGGCGCGGCGGTGGGGGAGGTGGATGATCTCGAGCCGGTGCGGCCCGTTCTCGAGCTCGGCCAGGGCGGCAACCAGAACATCCACTGCGGCCGAGTTGGTCCTCTCCGAGACTCCCACCGCTACCACGTCGGATGACATCACGAGGACGTCGCCGCCCTCGAGACACGGCCGATGGGGGCCGAGGAGGTGGCCCAGATTGCGGGCCTCACCCAGTGGGTCGAGGATGACCGGCGTGTCTTTGAGCTCAGGGTGGAAGCTGAAGATGCAGCGTGACAGTACCCCCTCACGCCAACGGGCGGCGGTGGCCATGGCCGAGAAGATCACACCGTCGCCCAGGATCACCTGGGGATCGCGTTGAAAGCACCAGTTGGGCAGCGGCGCGAGCCGAAAGAGATCCTCGACCTCGATGCCGTGCGCGGCATCGCTGGCGAGGATCCCGCCGACCGAAACCTCCACCATCTCCTCGGCGGTTGCCGGCGGCGCCATCCCGCGCAGCTCCTGCGGTGCCTCGGCACGCAATCGCTCCCACAGCCACGTCCGCGCCTCGTCCCCGGCGAGGGCCTCGGTGAGGAACTGGTTGGCTTCCACCACCTCGATCCCCAGAAGCTGCAGTAGACGCCGGAAGCGGCGGTGCTCGTCGCGCGCACGGTCGCCAAAGAGGATGTCGTCAAAGAGCAGCTCCTCCATCATCGGCGGCACCATGCGGTCCACCTCCGG
>CAYPBC010000210.1:0-4645 GCA_964408845.1 uncultured Thermoanaerobaculia bacterium | reverse complement strand
TGAGGGCAATCACCGCAGCGATCCCCACCGCCACGCCGGCCACCGACAAGGCGGTGCGGAGGCGGTGACCGCGCAAGGCCCCGATCGCGAACGCGATCAACTCACCGATCGCCACCACACCCCCGCAACCACCCCATCAATTAGGAATGAGGAATTAGGAATGAGGAATTCCGGACCGTCCTCCCCGCGGATTGGTCGTGGGCGTGTGGATGGCATTCCTAATTCCTAATTCCTAATTCCTAATTCAAGAATCATCTTCGCTCCACAATCGCGCCGTCGTCCATGCGCACGGCGGAACGAGCGCGTGCGCCGACCTCGGGGTCGTGGGTGACCAGGACCACAGTCTGGCCATCGGCGTTCATGGCGCCGAGTAGCTCCATCACCTCAGCCGCCGCCGCCCGGTCGAGGTTGCCGGTTGGCTCGTCGGCGAGCAGGAGTCCAGGCTTCATCACCACTGCTCGCGCGATGGCGACCCGCTGGCGCTGACCTCCGGAAAGTTGGTCCGGACGATGGTGGATCCGGTCGGTGAGCCCGACCGCCTCGAGAGCGTCCAGCGCTCGCCGGTGGCGCTCCGCACGAGGCACCCCGGCGAAGAGCATCGGCAGCTCGACATTGCCCTGGGCGGTGAGCCGGGGCAGAAGGTGGAAGAACTGGAAGATGAATCCGATCTCGGTCTGCCGCAATTTGGTCCGATCGGCATCCGAGATCTCCCCAACGTCACGACCGTTGAAGGTGTAGCTGCCGGAGGTGGGCCGATCGAGACAGCCGAGAATGTTGAGGAGGGTCGACTTGCCGGAACCCGAAGGACCCATCACCGCGAGGTAGTCGCCCTTGGAGATCTCGAGGGTGACATCGCGTAGCGCATGCACATCCGAATCGCCGACGTGGTAGGTGCGCCACAGGTCGGCCAGGACGATCATCTCCACCCACCCCGGTTCTTAATGAGGAATGAGGAATGAGGAATGAGGAATTCCGGACCGGCCTCCCGGCAGATTGGTCGTGGGTGCCTGCGATGCATTCCTAATTCCTAATTCCTAATTCCTAATTCGTGCGTCACGGTGCCTTCTCCTCGGCCCTCGCTCCCGCCTTGATGTCCGGCGAGTTGCGGGCTACCACCACCTTCTCGCCCGGTTCGAGCCCACCCAGAACCTCGGCAAAGCGCCAGTTGCGGAGACCCACGTCGATCGTCCGTTTCTCGAGTAGCCCATCCTTCAGAATCAGGACCTCGCCCCCTTCGGCAACCGCAGATGCCGGGATGCGCAGGGTGTCGTCCCGACGATCGAGGATCAACTCGACGTCGGCCGAGGTACCCGGCAGCACCCCCACCATCGACTGCGGATCATCGAGCTCTACCTCGACCTCGACGGTGCGGTTCTGCTCGAGAACGTCAAGCACGTACGGCGCCACGCGGGTCACCACTCCCGGAAAGCTCTGATCGGGACGGGAGTCCACGGTCACGCGTACCGCCTGACCTACGAGAATTCTCTCCGCGTCGACCTCGTCGATGGGGGCGCTGACGTAGATCGAGGCCGGATCGAGAAGGTCGATCACCGGCGGAATCGGCAGCCCGGGAGGCGACGGCGTGATGAACTCCCCGACCTCGGTGCTCACCTCCGCCACCGTGCCGGCAAACGGCGCTCGCAGCTCGGTGAACGCAAGCTGAACCTCGGCCGCGATGACCCTCGACTCCGCCTGGCCGATTGCTGCGCGGGCCGCCGCGCAACCGGCCCGTGTCCGATCACGGTCGGTTTGCAGGAGGTCGAGGTTTTGGTCGCTGGCAATACCGCGAGCGTGCAGCGCCTCGACCCGCGAGAGCTCCTTCTCCGCGAGTTCGGCCGCCAGACAGGCTTCATCCGCCTGTGCCCTCGCCGCCTCGACCGTGGTCCTCGCCGACGCGAGCTCGGCGCTCTGAGCGCGGTCGTCGAGCTCGACAACCACGTCGCCGGCTTCCACGCTTTCTCCCTCACGGTGGGGAATGGCCACCACCAAACCACCAACCTGAGGCGACAGCTCGGCCCGGAGACGCACCTTGACAGTGCCTGCGCGGGTGTTGGTGACGGTTTGCTCGACCACTCCCCGTTCGACCGCGGCGGTCCGCACCTCGACGACGTCGGGAGCAAAGATCGTGTACCGGAGGAGCACAACCAGGGCGATGACGGCGACCACGGCGAAAATCCACTTGGCTCTTCTCATGATGTTGAATTCTACTCCTACAAACTGATCCTGGTTGCATGTCGTGGAAAGGATTTTGATACGGCGGTGAAACAAGCTACAGTTTCCCGTCCCGGTTCGATCTGGAGGAAATGCCGATGAGCGAGGAAAAAAACGAAATCCAGGCTGGCGGCGTGGCAATGGAAAAACCAACCTGGCGTTTTCCGCGCACGTTCTGGACCGGCAACGCCGCCGAGCTGTGCGAGCGCGCAGCCTACTACGGCACATTCATCGCCCTCCGCACCTACCTCATCCGGGTGGTCGGCCTCGACGATGTCCAGGCAGGCGTGGTTGCCGGTCTCTTCGGCGGTTGGATCTACCTGGTGCCATTCTTCAGCGGCGCCGCCGCCGATCGCATCGGCTTCCGCAAGGCGCTGATTCTCGCTTTCGCCCTGCTCACGGTGGGTTACGGAACGCTTGGCGTATTCTCCACTCTGACCCCGGTGCTCGCCGGCCTGGGGTTGATCGTCCTCGGTGGCGCCTTCGTCAAACCGGTGATCACCGGCACGGTGGCCAAGTCCTCCGATGCTACCAACCGCGCTCGCGCCTTCTCGGTCTTTTACATGGTGGTCAACATCGGCTCCTTCACCGGCAAGACCATCGTCGCCCCGATGCGCATCCAGATGGGTGTCGAAACCGTTCCCTTCTTCTCCGCCGGCGCCAGTCTCTTCGCCCTGATCCTCGTCATACTGATCTTCCGGCCGCCAGACGACGGCGAGGCTCAACCCAAGAACCTCAAGGAAACGCTGCAGGGCATGTGGTTGGCCATGTCGAATGTCCGCTTCCTCGCCCTGATCATGATCACCGCCGGCTTCTGGGCGATCCAGGGCCAGCTCTACGCATCGATGCCCGACTACGTGCTGCGAATGGCCGGCGAAACCTACAAGCCCGAGTGGTACGCCAACGTCAACCCACTCGTGGTCGTGCTCTTCGTCGTCGCCATCACTCAACTCGTGCGGACCTGGAAGCCGCAGAATTCAATCCTCGTCGCGATGGCCTTGATCCCGCTGTCGTCGCTTGCGATGGCGTCATCATCGTGGTTTCACGGCTATGTCCACATCTTCGGTTTCGAGGTCCATCCCATCACCCTGATGATGGTGATCGGCATCTCCATCCAGGGATTGGCCGAGTGCTTCCTGTCGCCCAAGTACCTCGAGTTCGCCTCCAAGCAGGCGCCGCGCGGCAAGGAGGGCGTCTTCCTCGGCTTTGCCCACATCAACACCTTCTTCGCGTGGATCTTCGGCTTCATCTTCTCGGGCTTCCTGCTCCGGGCATACTGCCCCGAACCAACGACGCTTCCCCTGGCAATCCAGGAGCAGCACACGCTGGCGCTGGCGGGACAGGGGCCGATGCCCGCAGTCTACGCTCACGCTAACTATCTCTGGTACGCCTACACCGGTATCGGCGTGGCCTCCTTGCTCGCCCTCCTCGTCTATATCTGGGTCACCAACCGGATCGACGCAAAAACCGAAGTGACGGAGTAAACAATGGACAGCCCATCCCCCCCCGAGACCCTCCTCTCAGAGTATGAGCTGAGCTCCGCCCTGACCCTGTCGAACCGCATCGCCATGGCCCCGATGACCCGCAGCATGGCGGGTGAGGGTCTGGTCCCCACCCCGGCCATGGCCGAGTACTATGCGAGACGCGCCGCTGCCGGTCTGCTCATCACCGAGGGCGCGATCGTCCGCGCCGACGGTCAGGGCTACCCCGACGTACCCGGCATTTTCACTGACGCCCAGGTGGAGGGGTGGGGGTTGGTCACGCGCAGGGTCCACGAGGAGGGAGGCCGGATCTTCCTCCAGCTGTGGCACGTGGGACGAGTCTCCCACCCGTTCTATCTCGACGGTGAGCTTCCCATCGCTCCGTCCGCGATTCCTCTCGAGGGCCGGGTCCCGCGCAGTGGAGGGCTCGAGTACGGCACCCCACGCGCGATATCGGTCGATGAAATTCGCGAGCTCGTGGGCGCCTTCGCACGCGGTGTGGCCAACGCCGTTGCCGCGGGTTTCGACGGCGTCGAGATCCACGGCGCCAATGGCTACCTCATCGACCAGTTCCTCCACCATCACACCAACCACCGCGACGATGCGTACGGGGGCTCACCCGCCGCCATGTCGCGCTTTGCCCTCGAGGTTGTCGACGCCGTGGTGGCGAGGACCGACGCCGGCCGGGTCGGCATCCGCCTCTCCCCAGGCGCCTATTTCAACATGGAGGCGCATCCGGACGACGCGGAGGTCTTCCGCCATCTGCTCGGCGAGCTCGAAGAACGCGGCCTCGCCTACGTCCACGTGGGCATTTTCGAACGCACGACGATATTCGACGATCTCCAGGGAACTGCGGAGGCATTCCTCCGGGAGAACTACTCCGGCGCCCTGATCGGCTGCGGCGGATTCACACCCGAAAGCGCCGCGGCCGCCATCGCGGACGGTGCGATCGA
>CAYPBC010000209.1:0-4667 GCA_964408845.1 uncultured Thermoanaerobaculia bacterium | reverse complement strand
AGATCATGAACCCGAGCAGCACGGCGATGATGCCGTTGAAGAGCACCCAGCCCCATCCCTGGTCGGGGCGGGTCTTGAATGCGGCGATGATCTCGAAGATACCGTCGATAAGAAAGTAGAAGGCGAGGAGCAAGGTCAGTGAGCTCAGACCCACCGTCGGACGGAAGACCATGAGCAGTCCGGCAACGACGCTGAGCAGCCCGATGATCGTCCCCCAGATTCCAGAGCCCCACTGCCCGGACTTAAAGGCAAAGATGATCCTGGTGATTCCCAGGAACACCAGCAGAAAACCGACGAACACTGTAACGGCGATGCCTGTGATCAGCGGCGCGGCAATGGCCAGGACGCCGAAAATTACCGTCAGCACTCCCAAAAAGACCAGTAACCCCGAATTTTTCTTCGCTTCCGCAAGCCATGTACCTTGTGTCATAGTTGCCTCCCCCCGGATTGGACGCCGGCTCTGGAGCCGCCGTCAATTGAGAATCACTCGATATGAACTTTATGAAGCCGAATGGCACTCTCACGATTCGTCAACCAAGCCCACAATGAATCACTGGCTTGGTGGCCTCGGATAGATGCGGTAGGATTCCGAGGCTTCGTCGTGTTTTCACGGCGGCGCGAAATTGAATTCCGAGGAGACATACATGGCGTTTGGACACCCCAGGGGGCTCAAAGCACTGTTTTTTACCGAGATGTGGGAGCGCCTCGGGTTCTACCTGATGCTCGGCATCCTCTACCTCTACATCATCGATACCGAGCGCGGCGGGCTTGGATTCTCGAACGCCACGGCGGGCGAGATCTATGGCACCTATCTGGCGTTTGTCTACTTCACGCCGTTTCTCGGGGGACTCATCGCGGATCGATACCTCGGCTTCCGGCGGTCGGTGTTCATCGGCGGAATCCTGATGGCCGCGGGTTACTTCAGCCTTGGTGTCCGCAGCCTTCCGACCTTTTATGCCGGCCTCATCCTGCTCTGTATCGGGAACGGGTTCTTCAAACCCAACATCTCGGCGATGGTCGGCAATCTCTATGCCCCCGATGATCCGAGGCGCGATGCCGGATTCAATATTTTCTACATGGGGATCAACATCGGGGCCACAATCTCCGCGTTGTTGGCTGCACCGCTGCGCAATCTGTGGAACTTCAACCTGGCGTTTGCCGCAGCGGGCGTCGGCCTGCTGGTTGGCACGGCCATCCTCGTCGTAAACTGGAAGAAATTGGCCGTGGCCGACCCGAGCCGCGAATCGAGCCCGGACGACGAGAGCATGAGACAGATCGTGATGACGATCCTGATGCCGGCCGCGATCTTCGGCGCCGCCGGTTACTTCATCGGCAAGTCGATTCCCTTTGTCGCCAACACGATCGGACCGGTGACCTTCGCCTTTATCATCGGCATGTTGCCGATCTTGGTCTATTTCGTCATGCTGGCTGTTCGCGCCACCCCGGAGGAGAAGCCGGGTCTCGCATCGCTCATTCCGGTGTACATCGCGGGCGGCGCGTTCTTCATGGTCCTGCACCTGAGCGGCGGGCTGATGACCGTCTTTGCCGAGCACAACACGAACCGCGAGGCCGAGTGGATCCCGAATTCTCTCAGCTTCTACGGCCAGAAGGCGATGCCCTCGTACTTCGACAACGCCGGCCCGGAGGTCGCCCGTCCCGATCCGCAGACCCTGGTGATCGTCGATCACGATGCGGAATCGATGTTTGGCGCCCGGATCCTGAGGCAGTCTGTGGTCGACGGGTTCACGAATGATCCCTCACAGAATGTTGCCGTTCTCTCGCCGACCGAGGTTCCGGCGGAAGAGCGCTTCCTGGCCTGCGGGGTGTATCCCGACGTGAACGTCAATATCACCGAGGAAACGGACATCCACGGTGTGACCACGACGACCGTGAAGGTGAGCCCGGAGGGCACTCCCGCAACGAGGTCGGTCATTTTGGCCAGCCCTCTGGCCGGCCACCAGGTGCCGGTGATTTTGGTCTCGCAGTCGACCTTCGACGGGGTGTATAGAAACACGAACGACACGACTACGGAGCTCGCGCCAGGCAAATACGTTCGTCTGCTCAACGCCGAGATGATCACCGCGCTCCCCAACCCGGTCTTCGTCGTCGTCCTGACTCCACTCGTCGTGGGTTTCTTTGCCTGGTTGGCGACGCGGGGGCGACAGGTCTCGACCGCGCGCAAGATCTTCTACGGCATGGTGATCACAGCGCTGTCGATTCTCATCATGGCCTGGGGCTCGCATGTCGGGCAGAACGGGGCGATCAAGACATCCATGGTCTGGCTGCTGCTCTACTACCTGGTCATCACGATCGGTGAGCTCTGCCTGTCGCCGATGGGGCTGTCGCTGGTGACCAAGCTGTCGCCCAAGCGTCTGGTCGGTCTGATGATGGGTGGTTGGTTCCTGGCAACGGCCATCGGCAACAAGCTCGCAGGCTTCATCAGCGGGCTTCAGCCGTCGACCCAGATATTCGTCATTCTGGCCGTGGCCATCTCGGGCGTCGCCGCTTTCCTTTACGCCCTCCTGCCGAGGCTGGACGCGGCAATCAAAAAATACGGAGCATGAATTCTCAGTTCTCAGTTCTTAGTTCTTAATTCTTAATTCTTAATTATTTACCGCGTCCCGCGGATGCAGCGAGATATGCCTATTTGAGGTTGTTGCCGAGGAATTCAATTAAGAATTGAGAATTGAGAATTGAGAATTAACCCCACTGACCGACGGCAGGCACCGATGGTCATCGAGACGTTTCCTTGCGTCGAAGCTCGTACCGCCGCTACCATGGCGCCATGATGCGGTCTGAAGATGAACTTGTCCCGTATGCGCCCGGTCGGCTGGGTGGGTCACCGGTGTTGGTGCTGGCGCCGCACCCGGATGACGAGGTCTTCGGTTGCGGCGGCGCGATCGTGCAGCTGCGGAATGCCGGTACCGATGTGCGGGTGGTGGTGCTGACCGACGGCGAGGCGCAGGGTGATCCGGAGGTGCGGCGGGCCGAGGCTCGGCATGCTGCGGAAATCCTCGGCCTCGATGACCCCGAGTTCTGGGGTCTCACCGACCGGTCGTTGCGGCCCGACGATCCAGATCTCGCCGGCCGGTTGCGCTCCCTGTTCACCGACTTCGCTCCCGGATTGTTGTTGCTGCCGTCGCCGGCCGAGATTCACCCGGATCATCGCGCGGTTGCGGTACTCGGCTACTCCGTCATTCAATCCGCCTCTCCGGGCAGCGCGCTTCACGATGCGCTGCAGGCGACCCGGGTGGCGTCGTACGAGGTGTCGGCCGTTCTCCGCCCAAACCTGTTGGTGGACGTGAGCGGGGAGTGGGAAACCGTGTTGTCGGCCGCCGGAGCCTACGCGTCCCAGATCGAGCAGCACCCGTACATCGATGTCATGGATGGCATGGCGCGGGCGCGGCGCCTGACTCTGCCGCAGAAGGTGGAACGAGCTGAGGCGTACCACGTGGTGGATCCTCGCTACATCCGCACCCACTCGCTGGGCGAGTGGGCGGCGGCTCAGGGGCCGATCGCCGACCTCGAGACCACATCCGAGGCGGCGCGGCTGGACGTGGTCGTGAGAACCCGTAACCGGCCGCATCTCCTGCGCGAGGCGCTGAGCTCGATCAGAACTCAGATCCACCCGGCGGAGAAGGTGATTGTGGTCAACGACGGCGGCGAGTCGGTGGCGACCTTCTGCGGCGCGCAGGAGGGATTCGAGATCGACCTCGTCGAGTGCGACGAGTCGCGTGGGCGTTCGGCTGCGGCGCAGCTCGGTCTCGAGCGGGCGACCGCGTCCCACGTGGTCTTCCTCGACGATGACGATCTGATGTATCCCGACCATCTGCTGGTACTCGGGCAGGCCGTGGCGAGGGGCGTCACCGCCCCATACGTGGACGCGGTGCAAGGAGTGTGGCGGGTCGGTGAGAACGGCGATCTCGAGCCGGTCGCCCGTCACCGGACGTTCGGCGGCGGTTTCGACGAGGCGCTCTTCGGACTCGTCAACCACATTCCCCTGCCGTGTATCGCCATCCCCAGGGAACTCGCACTCGAAATCGGCGGTTTCGACGCCGAGATGGATCTCTACGAGGACTGGGATCTCCTGTTGCGCCTTGTCCGAAAGACGCCCCTGACCCACCTGCCGCGGGTGACAGTTGAGTACCGGATGGTTGAGGGATCCGGGGGCATCACCGGGGCCAACCCACCGGGGTCTCCGGGGCAGCTTGCCGCTCTCGAATCACTGTGGAGGCGGCACGGCTTTCTCGATGACGGCCGCCAGGTCGCGTCGGCTGTGATGTCTCTCGTCGCCGCTCGAGATCGTGCCTCCGAGCTGGCCCGGATTCGCGACGAGGAGCTGTTGGAGTCGCGCGGGGTTCGGGACGGTCTCGAAGCAGAGCTGCGCCGGATTGGAGCCGAAGGCGAACGGATGGCGCGAGAGCTCGGGGGGCAGGTGGCGGAGCTGGAGACGGAAAGAGAAGGTCTCCAGAACGAGGTCGAGCGGCTCGGCGCCATCCTCGAACAGATCTACAGCTCCCGCACCTGGAAGCTGCACGAGTTCCTGGACAGCATTCGCGGACGCTCCGGGCCGAAATGAGCCGCGCGTTTCTGATCTGTCCGGAGCCGGTGCGCGCCGTCACCGCCGGCGTCGGAACCCGCTTTCTGACCCTGGCGCGGGTGCTCGC
>CAYPBC010000208.1:0-4680 GCA_964408845.1 uncultured Thermoanaerobaculia bacterium | reverse complement strand
TCCCTCCGGCTCGCCGCCGTGGCCCTCATGCTCCTTGTTCTCGCACCTCTCTGTGTGTTCGCCCAGCAGGTTACACCGAGCGAGGAAGCCGGGAATGAGGCCTATCGCCAGGGCTCGTTCGCCAACGCAGTCGAGCTCTTTACGAGAGCTCTCTCCGAAACCGAGGATGCCAATCACAGGGCTCGACTCCAGGTCCAGATCGCATGGACTCTCTTCGCCCTCGGCAACGAGGCTGAGGTCGAGACCCACCTCCGGGCCGCGCTCGTCGAGGACCCGAGCCTCGCGCTTGATGATTCGTACTACAGCCAGGATTTCCTCGATCTCATCGATCGCGCCCGGCGCAGCACATTTGAGGCTTCCTCCGGAGGCGGCGCTCCGCCGCCCGATCTCGAGGCCACCATCGCCAGCATCTCTGATCGAGCGGACGAGGGGGCCGACCTCGAGGGCGCCCTCGCCGATGTCGACCGGTTGCTTGCGGCGTACCCCAGGGAGGGACGCCTGATCCCGCTGAAGATCAGAATCCTCGGCCTTCTCGGCAGAGATGAGCAGGCGAACAGCGTCAGCCTTGCTCACGGTGCCGATCTCGGCGCTCAGGGATTGGACGACGGCTACTCGGTCCCGGACCTGATCCTTCGCGCCAACCGTCTGCTCGAGGAGGGAGATGCAACAACCGCACTCCAGCTCGTCCGCCGGGCGGTCACCCTGGCGCCGAACAACTCCTATGCGCTCGAGTTGATGGCGGAGGCTGCCATGAATACCGCCGATTGGCAGTCAGCGGAGTTCGCTCTCAAGTCGGCCCTCGGGCTGCAACCAGATAATATTGGTCTCAAGCTGCGGCTGGGCGAGGTCTACATTGCGACCTTCGAGGCCTCGGCGGCACGAGATATCTTCAAGTCGCTGACCGAGGCGTACCCGACATCGGATCGCGCGTGGGCATCCCTCGGTCTGCTGGAAGCGCGCCTCCAGAACAACGACCGGGCCCTTGTGGCGCTCGGCCGTGCGCTTGCGGAAAACCCGATGCTCCCCGAAGTGCAGCTTGCGCGCGGCGAGCTGCTGCTCCTGGCGGGAAATACCGACGGCGCTCTCGAATCTCTCGAGGCAGCCGAGAAACTCATCCCCAACGATCCCCAGCTCGAGGCGCGTCTCGGTCAGGCCCTGCTCAGCAAGGGAAGGGATGCAGAGGCGCTGAGTCATCTCCGAGCGGCAGTGGCGGGCGGATTCGACGCTCCCAGTATTCAGCGATGGCTCGCGCTGGCACTCGCCGTCAATGAGATGTACTCCGAGAGTCAACGGGTTCTCGACGCCGTCGAAGAGGACGCCGATGGCGACGGCGCAATCGTGACCGGATACCTGGAACTTCGGCGCGAAAGATATGGAGAGGCCGAAGCCACCCTGAAGACCGTCGCGATTGCACGGCCCGGAGATCCGGCGGCCGTCAATCTGCTCGCCGCCGCCGTCTATCCACAGAACCGATTCGGTGAATCAGTCTCCCTTCTCAGCCATGCTCACGAGCTCGATCCGAATGACGGAACGATCGAGTCGAATCTGGCAAAGGCCAGCGCCGCCTTGGCAGCCGAGGTACTGGGTGCGAGAGCCGAGGTGGTCAGGGCACAGCCAAAGTAGGGCACGGGCACGGAATTCTCAATTCTGAATTCTCAATTTTGAATAGACCCTCAACCGCCTCAAAAGTGTCCGGCGGGAGGGACGGGGATTGAGAATTAAGAATTGGGAACTGAGAATTCGCTTCGTGGGAGTGGTGGGCGGGCAGCAGGGTGGTGCTACAACGTTCCCAGAAACTCGATCATCTGCCTTGCCGTATCCGCAGGGCGGTGGCCGTTTTCGTAGACCGCACGTGCAGCTTTCCGACGCGTCTCCCAGGTCGCTCCATGTGACGCCGCTTCGGCGAGCACGCGCGCGATGTCGGCCGGCGCCGGCGGGCCGGGCGTGATTCGCGGCGCTGCCGATTCCGGCCACTCGAGGAACTGGTTGGTGCCGCCAACCGCCACCGGCGTCCCACAGGCAAGAAAGCGGACAGCCGCAGCCGAGGTTTCCCCCGCGGAGGGGGTTCGCAGCACGATACCGAGATCGGCGGCCGCCGGGATCCGAAGGAACTCGTCGGGCGGCAACCAGCCGGTGGCGCCGACACGGTCACCGATCCCGACTCGAGCGGCCGCCGCCAGCAGGGCGTCAAGCTCCCCACCCTCCCCCACCAGGAACAGCCGGGCGGGAACGCCGGCCTGCACCGCCGCTGCGACCCCGGCGAGCACCTCGGCAAGGCCTTTTTCCGGCGACAGAAAACCGAGGTGCATGAGGACCACGTCGTCGTCCGCAAGGCCGAGCCGCCGCCGCTGCTCTTCCCGGTCGAAGAGTCCCGCGTCGGCCGCGGGCAGACCGACCGCAGCGACCGGGATCTGCGGTCGTTCGGCCGTGATGACCCGTTTCGCCCACCGCGAGTGGACGATCACTCCCTTTGCGTTCTCGAGAAACGCGCCTCGGGCCGGGAAGAGGAACGGGTCTCTGGCGCCCGACACACCGAGCTGCCGCGCACGAGCCAGCGCCAGCCCGGAGTCGCCGTGAGCGATGACGAGCTCCTCTTCAAAGCTCTCGTCATCGCCCTCCCCCACGGTCGCCTCGACCAAAAGGTGGTGAAGGACGAGATCGTGCATCACCACGACTGTGCGCGGCCCTCCCAGACGATCGAGAAGCCACCGGTGGTGGGGGTTATTCCCGAGGTGGATGAGCGAGATTTCGTCCCTCGAGGGCGTGGTGTCGGATGGCACGAGTTCGACCGTATTGTTCAGCGCCCAGTCGTCGGGCCGGTGCCATCCAGGCGGCTTCAGCACCCGCACCCGCGCCCGGGAACCAAGATCACCAAGAAGCTCGACTGCATAGTCGCTCACCCCCGAACGCGTTGGTGGCAGAGGTGAACCCCAGAGCAATCTCACCCTGAGACATTATCAGGGACTTTGTGCTTTCTCCCAGTTCTTTTTTTTGGCCCGCGATTCCGGCGCTGACCAGCGCCGGAATCGCGGGCCAAAAAAAAGAAAAAGGGCAGGATCTAGAAAACGGATAAGATGATCTGGTGAAGCTGACGCGATTTTTCGCCATCGTCATCTACATCGGATACCTGGTCAACGTGGGACTCTTCCTGATGCTCATCCCCTGGTCACGGGCATGGGGTCTGTTGCTGACCAATTTCCCACCCACAGCATCCGCGGTGCTGGACTCGCCGTTGTTTCGCGGACTTCTGTCTGCCTTCGGTCTTCTCCACTTGCTGATGGTTGTGTGGGAGCTACTCAATCCGAACCTGCTCGCACCTGCGGACGACGCCGCCTCGGCATCTCACGACAGCGGCCATTCTTGATCTCCAATCATCTTGACCGTACACTCTATATGTGGGGCGCCGAATTCTGATCGTCGATGACGAGCCGTATATCCTGCGCATCCTGTCGTTCAAGTTGCGCCGGGAGGGATTTGTCACCTTTGAGGCCGAGTCCGCCGAGGCCGCCGAGCAACTTCTGAGCGAGCAGGATGTGGATCTCGTGCTCCTCGACGTTGCGCTCGCCACCCCGACCAACGGCTTCGATTTGGCGGCCGGGTTGCGCCGAAACGCCAGGACCCAGCATCTGCCGATCATCATGGTCACAGCCCGTGGTTTCGCCGCCGACGTCCTCCGCGGACGGGAGGTCGGCGCCGCCGGTTATATCACCAAGCCATTCACGGCTGAAGAGGTGATCCGCAAGGTGCGTGCCGTTCTCGACTGAGACCGGTCCTCTAACCCGCATTTCTCACCACGTCGCTACTACGGCCCGCGACATGCCGCAATCTGCGGCGTTATCTCCCATCGGGGTGCTCGACGTACTGTCAAGTACGACTCCGCGCCCCTCAGGTCGAAAACGCCACAACTCACGACATCTCGCGGGCCTCGCGACGCGACGTGGTGAGAAAAGCGGGCCAGCCTTGACGCCCGCCACCTCGCCGCGTAGGCTCACATGCCGGAGGCGGTCTGAGATGTATCGAAAAACACTGAACCTTCCGCGGACGAGCTTCCCCATGCGTGCGAAGCTCCCGCAGAGAGAACCGGAGCTCCTGGCCCGTTGGCAGGAGATGGACCTGTACGGCCGGATTCGTGAGGCCCGAGAGGGAGCACCGCGTTTTCTCCTCCACGACGGCCCGCCCTATGCCAACGGTTCGATCCACGTCGGTACGGCTCTCAACAAAATTCTCAAGGACATCGTTGTCAAATCGCGCACGATGCTGGGTTTTGACAGCCCATATGTCCCGGGATGGGACTGCCACGGCCTTCCGATCGAGCATCACGTCGACAAGGAGCTCGGTCCGAAAAAGCTCGAGATGAGCATTCCGCAGATCCGCCGCGCATGCCGGAAGTATGCCGACCGATTTTTCAAGATTCAGCGCGACGAGTTCATGCGTCTCGGGGTGCTTGGCCGATGGGACGACCCCTATCTCACCATGGACCACGCCTATGAGGCTGAGATCGCCGGCGCCCTCCAGGGGTTCATGCTCGCGGGATACATCGAACGGGGGCTGAAGCCCGTCCACTGGTGTTCGGAGTGCCGCACCGCGTTAGCCGAGGCCGAGGTCGAGTACCACGACCACTCGAGCCCCTCGATCACCGTCGCCTTTGCGCTCGCCGACGACGCCCGCCAACGCCTCGAG
>CAYPBC010000207.1:1492-4685 GCA_964408845.1 uncultured Thermoanaerobaculia bacterium | reverse complement strand
AGCCTGGGGCGTGAGCCCCAGGATTCGGGGGATGTCCAAAGATGGAAAGCCGCGAAGCGGCGACAGACGACGTCCGGGTCGTGAGTTCAGGGAAAAATGAAAAACCCCGGGGCTCGCACCGCGGGGTTGTGGTCAACGGATAATCTGGTCGATCACTCCTCGACGAGAATCTCCTCCATCTCAGCGAGGATCTTCCGGAAGTTGTCCATCACCGCGCGAATGACCGTGGGATCGTTCATGTCGACCCCGGCGCGTTTCAACGCATCCATCGGGTAGACGCTGCCGCCGAGCTTGAGCGTCTCGAGGTAGTCCTCGACCGCGGTCTCGTCGCCCGCCTGGAAGCGGCCGGCGATGGCCTCACCTGCGGCAAAGCTGGTCGCATAGACCCACACGTAGTAGGTGCGGTAGAAGTGCGGGATCCGCGCCCAGCCGCTCTTGAACTCCTCGTCGAGGGTGACCTCGTCGCCGAAGTACTCGAGCCACAGGTCACCCCAGGCGGTGCCGAGGGACTCCTTGGTCAGCGGCTTGCCCTCCTCGCCCATGACGTGGGCTTCGTACTCGAACTCGTGGAAGAAGATCTGACGAAGGAAGGTGCCGACGATTGAGTTCATCCGCAGGTTGAGCAGCGCCAGCCGTTGGGTGGGGTCCTCTGTACGATCCATCATCCAATCGAAGAAGAGCGACTCCGACGCCACCGACGCCACCTCGGCGACGAATAGGCTGTAATCGGCGTCATGGTAGGGCTGGTTGGAGTTGGCCAGGTACGTGTGGATTGAGTGGCCCATCTCGTGGACCAGGGTGGACACGTCCTCGAGGGTTCCCCCCCAGTTGAGGAAGAGATAGGGGTGCGAGTTGAAGGTTCCCCACGAGTAGGCACCGCCGCGTTTGCCGGTATTCGGGTAGACGTCGATCCAACGTTCGGCGAGCCCGCGTGCGGCGACCGCCGCGTACTCTTCTCCGAAGGTGTCCTCCCAGAACGCCATGGCGAGCGCCCAGCCCTCGTCAAAGGTGTAGGTTGTCTCGCCCTCGGGCACCATGCTCACGTAAAGGTCGTAGATATGGAAGTCCTCGAGGCCGAGGACCTCCTTGCGGAGATCGATGTAGTCGTGAACCGCATCCAGGTTGTCATGGACCGTCGACACCAGGGTCTCGACCACCGAGCTCGGCACGTTGGTCTGATCGAGCACCATGTCGAGGGTATTCGGGTACCTGCGGGTCTTGGCCATCCACACGTCCTTTTGGACCAGACCGCCATAGGTCCCGCTGTAGGTGTTGCCGTACTGATCATAGGTGCCGAAGAGGGCGGCCGCGGCATCCCTGCGGACACGCCGGTCCTGACTCGACATAAAGGTGTAGTAAAGCCCCGGGATGACCTTGGCGTCCTCGCCATCCTCGCCCTTGATGGTCGGCCACTCGATGTCGGCGTTGGTCAGGAACCCGTACGTCTGCTGGGGCGCCGCCCGTAGCAGCGAGGCGCCTGCAAGAACCTCCTCGACTTCGAGCGAACGCGTATGGGCCTTGGTGCGGAGGATATTGTCGAGCACGTGCTCGTAGGTTGCCAGTCGTGGGTCTTCGAGAAACTTCGCGATCGTGGCGTCCGGGATCTGGACGATCTCGGGGTCGAAGAACGCGGCGGCTTCCCCGAAGGTCGCGTACAGGGATCGCGCCCGCCCCACGTATGTGTTGGCGGTGGCATCGCGGGTGTCGGTGTTCTGCCACTGCGAGGCGTAGACGAAGATATCCTCGATCGTTCTCGCGATGCCGTATTGGAGCTCGACGGCATCGACGAAGACGTCAACCGACTCGTCAAGCCGACCCTTGTAGGTGGCGAGCTCGGGAATGCGAGCCTCGACGGTCGAGTAGGCCGCTTCCCAGGCATCGACGTTGGGGAAGATGTCCTCCAGGCTCCAGCGATAATCGATCGGTATCTCTTCCCGGGTTTCATAGAAGAGCTTTTCCTCGGTCGCGAAGGTGGTGCCCGCGAAAGCGACCAAAGCCACCAAGGCTGCGACGACCAATCCGGTGCGAGTGCGTGCCATGCTTTCCCCATTTCCGACCCAGCTTCCTGTCCGGGTCTCAAAAGCCGCTCGGCAGAGTACTACGGATTGAGAGTAAGTTGGTTACGAGATGTGCGTTTCGAAACGGTCAGTCAGCGGTAAGCGCTGCCGCCCTCTCCTGGCAGTCGAGCGTGATGCATGTGGCGCAGCAGGGGAAGGCGGGACTGAAACCGTGAGCCCCGATCGGTGCCAGAACCAGGACCCCGGAAACTGATTTGACGGGTTGCATGAGACAGCTCTCGTTCAGTGTGACCCCGAGCTTGCCGGGTTTGAGGTGTGCGAAAAGGGCGTGCTGGCCGGTCACGTTCCAGCCGCAGTAGCCGGGGCTGTAGGGGAGAACCGCAGCGCCGAGTGCCGTCCCGGTATCGACCTCGAAGCGGCGCGCCGCAATCTGCGCCAGCTCGTCCGCGGCAAAGGATGCCATCTGGTCGAGGAGGTATCCCTCGGCCAGCTGTCCCGCGTCGAAGAGCCCGCTGATGCGATTCGAGACCTCCGCACCCAGAGTGACCGCGAACAGGGCGAGCGATACCGCTTCCTCGAGGACCTGTTCGAGGGGTGTGTTTTCGTCGTTGCCGCCATCGCCTCGGTAGACAAGATCGAAATCGGCCGCCGCAATGGCTTCATAGAGCGCTTTCGGCTGTGCGGTGTCGATGAACAGCTCGTGCGCCCTATCGATAGACGAACGCACCCGCGGGGCGGCCGGGGAATCGTCCCCGGGCTCCAGCCCCCGGATGGCCTCCGCCACCGATTGCAGCAGATTGCTCGGACGGACTTCGAAGACCTCTCGCACGCCACATCCTCCATCATCCCTGATGGGCTCATAGTATCTGACCCGCACTCTCAAGAGACTCTCAGAAGAGCTGGTCGCGGGGATTAGGCTTGCAATCGAGCGCCGACTTGTCACGGCGGAGCCCGCAGGGCGAAGCCGGAAGGAGCGATAGATTCACAGCCTGGGGCGTCAGCCCCAGGTGCCAGTGGGGTTTCTGGATCGAAGCCCCGAAGGGGCGGCAGACTAATAGCCTGGGGCGTGAGCCCCAGGAAACCAGAGCACCATTACCGCCAGCCCTGAAAGGGCGACAGATTGCGGCTGCGGCGTGAGCCGCGGCCATCATCTGCTGGTTGTCTGTCGCCGCTTC
>CAYPBC010000207.1:0-1392 GCA_964408845.1 uncultured Thermoanaerobaculia bacterium | reverse complement strand
TTGTCTGTCGCCGCTTCCGGCTTCGTGCTCCGCACTACGCCCTGACACGTCGCGGCTTGCCGCTCAGAAACCTGGGAGTTTCGTGGGAGAACGGGCTCGTCGTAGAATAATCCCCGGTCGAACACTCACGGGCGCGATGGGGAGGGACATGGACGTTTTGCAGCAGATCAGCGAGTGTCTTCAGCGGGGAGAACACGAGAAGGTTGCCGACCTCACACAGAAGGCGATCGACGCAGGTACGAGCGCGGCGCAAATTCTCAATCAGGGACTGCTGGCGGGCATGGACGTGGTCGGCCGCCGATTCGGCGCGCACGAGATCTTTCTGCCCGAGGTTCTGCTTTCCGCACGGGCCATGAACGCCGGTGTCGACCTCCTCAAACCGCTGCTGATTGCCGAGGAGGTGCCGTCGCTCGGCAAGGTGGTGATCGGCACTGTCAAGGGGGATCTCCATGACATCGGCAAGAACCTGGTCGGCATCATGCTCGAGGGCGCCGGCTTCGAGGTCATTGACCTCGGCAGCGACGTGGCGCCGGAGAGATTTGTCGAGACGGCCCAGAGCGAGGGCGCGGCGGTGGTCGGGCTGTCGGCTCTCCTCACGACCACCATGACGGGCATGAAGGACGTGGTCGAGCTCGTCCGGAGCAGGGGTTTGCAGGATACAGTGAAGGTGATTGTCGGCGGCGCGCCCCTTTCACGGAGCTTTGCCGATGACATCGGTGCGGATGCCTACGGCTTCGATGCCGCCAATGCCGTGGAGCGAATCAGAGAGCTCACCGGTGGATAAGATGAGGGCGGTGATCGAGAGATTGCGGGACGGCGAAACTCTGTGTGGGGATGGCGCCTGGGGCACCCAGCTGATGGCGCGTGGCCTCGAGTCAGGAGACAGCCCGGAGGGCTTCAATCTCTCGCACCCGGAGGTGCTGGCCGAGGTGGCGACCCTGTATGTCGAGGCCGGGGCGGACCTCATCACCACCAATACCTTCGGCGGTTCGCCGCTCAATCTCGCGTCCTACGGGCTTGACGATCGTACCGAGGAGATCAACCACACCGCGGTCGAGGTCATCCGGTCCGTGGTTGGTGATCGCGCGTACGTCTCGGCTTCGATCGGACCCACCGGGAAGATCCTGACGCCGTACGGGGACACAGACCCCGAGATCGTGCGTGATGCCTTCGCCCGCCAGATCGGCGCCCTGGTGGCGGGCGGTGCCGATCTTCTGTGCATCGAGACCATGATCGATCTCAGGGAGGCCGAACTCGCAATCGAGGCGGCGCGGACCATCTCAGCAGACATCCCGGTGATCGCCACCATGACCTTCGACTCGACGCCGCGCGGATTTTTCACGGTCATGGGCGTCACCATCGAGCGGGCGTGCTCGGGCCTCGTCGAGGCCG
>CAYPBC010000206.1:0-4685 GCA_964408845.1 uncultured Thermoanaerobaculia bacterium | reverse complement strand
CTCGAGGAGTTGCACCGAAACGTCCTCGTCGGGGGGCGGCATCTCGCGCTGCCGATCGAGGAGTACTCGAAGATCGAGAGCTGGGGCGAGGCCAACGATCACTGGATACGGGTCGCGCAGGAGCTCGGCTCCAGGGCCGTGCTGACGGCTCTTGATCGCGCCGGTCTGAGCGTCGAGGAGGTCGATGCCCTGTATTTCACAACCGTGACCGGGGTCGCTACGCCGTCGATCGACGCCCGCCTGATGAACCGGTTGTCGCTGCCGCCGAGGGTGAAACGGGTGCCGATTTTCGGCCTCGGATGTCTGGCGGGCGCCGCGGGGATCGCCCGCGCGGCCGACTATTTGCTCGGTCACCCGAACGAGACCGCTGTGCTGCTGTCGGTGGAGCTGTGTTCGCTGACCCTGCAACGGGACGATCTGTCGGTGGAAAACCTGATCGGTTCGGGGCTCTTTGGTGATGGCGCCGCGGCCGCGGTCCTGGTTGGCGCGGAGCGTCCGTCCGGTGGCCCCCGGGTCGTCGACAGCCGCTCGTCCTTTTACCCCGACACCGAGCGCGTGATGGGTTGGGACGTGTCGGAGAGAGGCTTCAAGATCGTGCTCTCGGCCGAGGTGCCGGAGATGGTTCGCCGCTATCTGCGGCGGGACGTGGACGCCTTCCTCTCCGAGCACGGGTTGGCCAAGGACGACATCGCGGCCTGGATCTCGCACCCGGGCGGGCCGAGAGTGCTCGAGGCCATGCAGGAGGCGCTGGAGCTCCCGGATGACGCGCTCGAGGGCGCATGGCGAACCCTGCGCGAGGTCGGTAATCTGTCGTCAACGTCGGTGCTGTTGTTGCTCGAGCAGACGTTGCAGTCGCCGCCGCCACCGGGCAGTTGGGGTCTGATGTCGGCGATGGGCCCGGGTTTTTGCTCCGAGCTGGTGCTCCTCAAGTGGGAGGACGGATGAGCGGGATCGTGCTTGGGGTCGAAACGAAGGTCGCCTACACGGTATTCGTGGCTCTGATCGCCATCCAGCGTCTATGGGAGCTGCGGATCTCGAAGAGACATCTGCGGACCTTGCGAGCGGAAGGGGCGTTCGAGGTTGGGGCCGGCCACTACCCGTGGATGGTGGCGCTTCACACCAGCTTTCTCATCTCCTGCGTTGCCGAGGTGTGGTTGTTGGATCGACCGTGGCGGCCGGCGGTCGCAGCGGTGTCGATGATGGTGCTGGCCGCCGCCGCCGGTCTTCGTTGGTGGACGCTTTCGACCCTCGGGGGGCGTTGGACGACGCGGGTCATGGTGGTTCCCGGAGAGGAGTTGGTCACCGGCGGCCCTTTCCGGTATCTTCGCCATCCAAACTATTTGGCAGTGATCATGGAGATTGCCGCAATCCCGATGGTGCACTGTGCGTGGGCGACCGCGGTCGTCTTCAGCGCCGCCGACCTGGTCCTCCTCAGAGAGCGCATTCGGGTCGAGGAAGGGGCTCTGGATCGGCTCGCTGCAGGGGGCGCCGGGTGAGCTCCGCGGAGGGGGAGATCCTGGATGGGATCGCGGAGGTCGCGCGCGCCCACCTGGGATGGGAGGGGGAGCTTCGCCCCGGGCTGCGGCTGGTGGAGGACCTCGAGCTCGATTCGCTCAAATCCCTGACTCTCGCGCTCGAGGTGGAGAACCACTTTAGGGTGTACCTCGATCAGGAGGCCGGCATCGTCACTGTCGGCGATCTCGTGCAGGCGATTGCGCGGCACCTCGATGACTGAGCCATCGACTTTGGTCGGGCTTCTCGAGACGGCGGTGGAGTCGCCGGAGTGTGGGCTGCGCTTTGTCAATCGGCATGAGGAGGTCCGACAGTTCGCGTGGCCCGAGATCCTTCTCCGCGCGCGCCGGGTTGCCGGCGGTTTGCAGGAGGCGGGGGTGGTGCGCGGTGACCGGGTGGCGCTGATCTACCCGACCTGCCCCGAATTCTTCGATGCATTCTTCGGAATCCTCCTCACGGGCGCGGCGCCGGTGCCCCTGTACCCCCCCGTCCGGCTCGGCCGTCTCGACGAGTACGCGGGTCGCACGGCGGCGATGCTGATGGCGGTGGATGCGCAGATGGTTCTTGCGGATGCTCGAGTGCGGCGCCTCCTCGGTCCGGCGCTCGAACGTGCGCGGCCGGAGCTGGGTTGCCGCACCACCGATATTCTGCCTGCCGCGACGCCGACGCCCGTCCGGGTCGAGGCCGATGATCTCGCCCTGGTTCAGTTCTCGTCGGGCACCATCGTCGACCCCAAGCCGGTGGCCCTCAGCCACCGTGCGGTGGTGGCGCAGACGAGGTGTCTGAACTCCTTTTGGCCGGACGGCGACGGGGTTGTTCACAGCGGCGCGAGCTGGCTGCCGCTGTACCACGACATGGGACTGATCGGCTGTGTTTTTCCGGCGCTCGAGCGTGGCGCGGCCCTGACCCTCATCCCGCCCGAGGTCTTCGTGGCGCGGCCCGCGGTGTGGCTGAGGACGATCTCCAGGTTCGGCTCGACGGTGTCGCCGGCGCCGAACTTCGCCTACGGGTTGTGTGTCGACAAGATCCGCGACGAGGAGATGGAGGGCGTCGATCTGGGGTCGTGGCGAGTGGCCCTCAATGGGGCGGAGCCGGTGGCGCCACAGGTACTGAGAGGGTTTCAGGAGCGCTTTGTCCGATGGGGCTTCCGGCCCGAAGCGCTGACACCGGTCTACGGGTTGTCGGAGGCCGCCCTCGCCGTGACCTTCTCGGAGATCAACCGCCATTTCACCAGCCGCCGTTTCGACCGCGATGCCCTCGCCGACTCAGGCCGGGCCGTGGAGGACCCGTCCGGGATCGAGATCGTGTCGGTGGGCAGGCCCCTTCCGGGCTTCGGGCTTCGGATCGTGGACAGCGAGGATAACGATCTCGAACCGGGACGAGTGGGGGAGGTGTTGGTACGGGGCCCGTCGATGATGGAGGGCTATCTGGGGCGGCCGCTGGCCACCGCGGAAGCGCTCCGCGACGGGTGGCTCAACACCGGAGACCTGGGTTTCATTGCGGGCGGTGACCTCTACATCACGAGTCGCTGCAAGGACGTGCTGATTCTCCGCGGCCGCAACCACTCGCCGGTCGAGGTGGAGCATGCCGTGAACGAGGTGGAAGGCGTGCGCACCGGTTGTGCAGCCGCGGCATCCTATATGCCGGAGGGCGCCGACGGCGAGGTGCTGATTGTGTTTGTAGAAGCGGCCTGGGAGATCTCTGAAGTGGGTTATCCCGGTATCGCGGACGCGGTTGCGCGCGTGGTGCGGGCGGCCGCCGGCCTCGACCCCGACCACGTCGAGGTGGTGGCGCCCGGGACCCTGCCCCGCACCTCCTCGGGGAAGATCCGGCGGCTCGAGGCGTTGCGGCGGTGGTTAGGGGGAGAGCTGGCGCCGCCGGCGCGGGTGACGCCGCTTCGCCTCGCGGGGGCCGTCCTCCGGTCGTCGTTGGCGATGGCGCGCTCGCGCAGGAGTCGCGGTGGTTGACGTGGCGATTGCCGGCGGTGGACCGGCCGGTCTGGCGACCGCAATCCGGGCGCGGATGGCGGGTCTCGAGGTGGTGGTTTTAGATCCCGCCAGGCCGCCGATCGACCGGGCCTGTGGCGAAGGTCTCATGCCCGACGGCGCCGAGCTTCTCGAGAGGCTGGGCGTCGACCTCGGCGGAGTGGAGTCGCGGCCCTTTGGAGGCATCCGGTACCACGACGGCGAGCTGGTCGCGGAGGGGAGGTTCCCGGGCGCCGGTGGCCTCGGCATACGTCGAACCGTGCTCCACGCCGCCATGTGCAGGCGCGCCGAGGATCTCGGTGTCGACGTGCGTTGGGGGGTGCGGGCGACCTCTGTTCGAGAGGACGGCTTCGAGACCGACGAGGGCTTGGTGGCCGGCCACTGGCTGGTCGGCGCCGACGGCCGGACCTCGAGAGTTCGGCGTTGGGTGGGCCTCGATGGCCGACCGGCGCGGCGGCCGCGGATCGGCCTCCGACGCCACTACGCAGTCAAGCCGTGGTCCGACCTGGTTGAGGTGAGCTGGGTCGATGGATGCGAGGCGTACGTGACGCCGGTGGGGGAGGGCCTGGTCGGTGTGGCGATGCTGTTCGTGCGCGGCGCGATGACTTTCGATAAGCTTCTTTCGCGTTTCCCGAAGTTGGAGCTGCGCCTCCAGGGTGCACCCATCGCCTCGAAAGATAGGGGCTCGGGCCCTCTCGAGCAGCGCTGCCGCCGGGTCGTCCGCGGCAACCTCGCCCTGGTGGGCGACGCATCGGGCTATCTCGATCCGATTACCGGAGAAGGTCTCGCACTGTCGTTCCACCACGCATTTGCTTTCGTTGACGCCATCCTCGCAGGCGACCTCGGTCGCTACGTGGTAGCCCACCGGCGGGTCGGCCGTTACCCCAGGGCGATCACCCGCCTCCTGCTCAGCATCGAGAGACAACCCGGTCTTCGCCGCCGCGTCATGCGATCGCTCGCCGCAGACCCCAATTTGATGTCGCGCTTTCTGGCCCTCAAGATGAATGCTCGTGGCCCGCACATGCTTGGTGGAGACGGTCTCCTGTCACTTGCAGCGGCGGCGCTTCGGGGGTCGCCAAGGATGCTGGTAGGGCTCTAACCCGCATTTCTCAACAGCTTCCTGCTGCGGCCGGCGATGCACCGCACCCAGTGGGGTTTTTTCACGTCGGGGTGCTCGACGTACTGTCA
>CAYPBC010000205.1:0-4695 GCA_964408845.1 uncultured Thermoanaerobaculia bacterium | reverse complement strand
CCCGAGTTCCAACCCGCGATCGACCTCATGATCAAGAGGGCCACCGAACGCCTCGAGATGCTCCAGGCGGCGGCCGGCGAGGAGGAGTGACATGCGCCGAATAATGAACATTGCCGTTTACGCTCTGCTGCTGGTGGCGGCGGCGACCTCGTCAGCCGGAGAGATCCCGAACCGGCCCGAGCAGCTGAAACATCCCGACCTCACATTCAACGTTCCCGATGCCGATGCCATCCGCTTCGAGCTCACCGACGGCACCCCGGTCTATGCCAAGCGGGACACGCAGTTCCCGTTGGTCGGCATCACCGTGTACTTCCGCGGCGGGCGCCACCTCGAACCTACCGGCAAGGAAGGTCTCGCTTCCATCACCAGCGAGGCGTGGCGCACGGGCGGCGCCGGCGAGCGCACAGCCCAGGAGCTCGACGAGGAGCTCGACTTCCTGGCCGCGAACCTCGGCACCAACATCGGTGACGCCACAGGATCGGTTAGCCTCAACGTTCTTTCCAAGGACCTCGAGAAGGGCACGGCCATCCTCATGGACGTGCTCACCGAGCCCCGCTTCCAGGAGGACCGCTTCGACAAGGCCAAGGACAACAGCATCCAGGGGATGAAGCAGCGCAACGACGACACCGCGGACATCGAAGCGCGCGAGTGGCAACGTCTGATCTACGGCGACGACTACTGGATGAACCGACTCGCCACCAAGGGATCAGTCGACGCGATCACGGCGATGGACAGCAAGCAGTTTGTGAGCTCGCTGGTTCGGTCGGGCAATATTGTGGTGGCGGTGGCCGGCGACTTCGACCCCGCCGCCCTGGAGACCCTCCTCAACAGGACCATCGGCACCCTCGAGCCGCTCGCCGAGCCGCTGCCCACAATCCCGCAACCGGACCACGCGGCCGAGGCCGGCGTCTACGTCATCAACAAGCCCGATGTCAACCAGGGACGGGTCAGTATTGGACAGCTCGGCTACAAGCTGGGCTACCCGGATCAGTTCCCGCTGATGATCGGTAACGATATCCTCGGTGGCGGCGGCTTTACCGCCCGCATGATGAAGACGATCCGCTCGGACGAGGGTCTCGCCTACAGCGCCTACTCTTCCATCCGTTTCCCGGTCACGATGCCGGGGGCCTTCCGCGCCTTTTACCAGTCGAAGTCCTCAACCTGCGCCTACGCGGGTGAGATCTTCTTCGAGCTCCTGGAATCCATGCGATCGTCCAACCCCACCGATGAGGAGCTACGGACGGCCAAGATCTCGTATATCGAGACCTTCCCACGGCGCTTCGCGTCAGCCGGCCAGATCGCCGGCCTGTACGCGACGGACGAGCTCCTCGGACGCCCGCACGCATACTGGACCACCTATCGCGACAATGTGGCCGCGGTCAACGGCGATGCCGTCGCCAAGGCAATGGGAAAAGACCTCGATCCCGACAAAATGATCGTGTTGGTGGTCGGCAACATCGAGGAGATCATGGGCGGGCACCCCGAGCACGACGCCCGCCTCACCAACTTCGGCGAGATCCACAAGGTCCCGCTCCGCGATCCCATGACCCTGGAGCCGATCGCCGAGTAATTCGCCGTTTCACCGATCTTCAATAACCCGCCCGGGCCACGCGCCCGGGCGTTTTTCATCAAATTCTCAATTCTTAATTCTTAATGACGTACTTTCATCCCAGCATGACGTTTTTTGTGGTGCGGGCGTCCCGCCCGCACGTCGCCGATGCCGGCCCGGTGTCGTTTCAATGTTCGGTTGTGGAATTGCAAGAGACTCCTCAATTCTCGAGTCTCAGTGACACCCTGCCGCACGACGAGCTGATCGCCAAAATCAAGACCCTCACCAACCTCCGCGTCGTCCGGGACGAGGGCTCCCCCACCGGCTGGAAGCTCGAGGTCGGCCCGTTCCCAGGCTGGGAGACGGTGCCGACGTGGTGATGGCGGATCAGGGATCCGGTGCGACCTGCTGAGATCCTGTCGGCGCGGCCGATTACCTGTTGCGCGTGAAGACTCGGGCGCCGCTCAATCCCTCGAAGTCCGAATCCGCGGTCACCAACTGAACGTGCTGGACCTGTGCGGTCGCATAGACAATCGCGTCGGCCATCGCCAGGCCGTGCTCGATGCTCACGTCGGCCGCAGTCAGGGCGATGAACTGGTCGAGATCTACGACCGTAGTCTTCTGCATCTGGGCAACCGCTTCGATGGCCTCCTCTTCGGATCGTTGCCGCCGGATCACCCGGAAGACCTCGAAGATGACGATGGTGGGCGTGACGACCTCCGAGAGATCCTCCAGGTATGGGGCGAACTCGTCTGCCAGCGGACCATCGGTGAAATACTCGATCCACCCGGAGGAATCCACCAGTGTCACAGCCGATCTTCCTTGTCTCTGAGCCCGGAGCTCTCCATCCCCTTCACGAAGCCGCGAAGCTCGGCCAGAGGCCGGTCGGGTATCAGCATGATGACGCCGTTTCTCACAACCACCTGCAGGACCTGCCCCTTTTCGAGGTCGATCTTCGATCGCACCTCCTTCGGGATCACGACCTGGTACTTCGATGAAACCACTGTCTGGGGCATCTGATGACCTCCTGAGGTCTATCTTACGTTTTCTCTATCGAAGAATCAAGTGACTTACCTATTGGTATGCGATTCAAGGAACAACATTCTCGAACCCGCGATCACGATTCGTCTCCGCGCACTGCGGTTGCGGTCGATCTCGACCCCCTCGGTCGCTGGATCGCCTCCGGGGGTCAGGACAAGACCATTCGCCTCTGGCCAATGCCCGATCTGTCGCAGCCCCCGCTCCACACCTTGCCACGTGAGGAGCTCATCGCGAAGCTCAAGACCCTCGCCAACCTCCGCGTCGTCCGGGACGAGGACTCCTCCACCGGCTGGATGCTCACCCACGACCCGTTCCCGGGTTGGGAAACGGTGCCGACGTGGTGAGCCCCTTTTTCAGGTTCTTTCAGAATTCAGAAGCTCTTTGACCCTACCCACCAGGTCGAGCTTGATCTCTTCCCAATCAACATCGATCAACAATCGCAGCGGAGGCTCCTCGTCGGCGTCGTCGAAGTACGTGAGGCTCCTGACAACGTGGCCGATGTCGCGCGCAGCGAATTTCTTGCGATACAGCTCCAGACAATAGGAAAGGGGCCAGTAGCGGGTCAAAAGCAGCCACAGATCTATGAAGTCCTTCCGGCTCCCTCTCGAGGCGATTGCGGCGAGCTTCATGGCGGCGATATCTTCTCTACTGGCAAGGGGCAGCAGGGAGCTCTCAGGCCGAAGGAGGGATGCAACCAGAGGGTACGAGTACCCGAACAAACTCACGGTCGTCCCTTGAACCTGCAAGTACAGCGTCCTCGCTGAGATCGAAGTCGTCACAGCTTCGGGATGGGCCTCTTCGAGCGTCACTTGCGCCGCCTCGGGGTCGTCGAACGACGGTGAAAAAAGATCGAGGTCCAGGGACACGCGGTGCCCCTCGAGCAGCGCCAACGCGGTCCCGCCAGCAAGGTAGAAATCGGTGTCGGAGAGCACCGTGGAGATCGACATCAGGACATTCTGCATACCCTCCGGGGCGACTTCCCAGTGGAGGCTCATCAGCGCCACGCCCTCTCTCGGGCGCGCGACTCGAGGACCCATGTGTCCTGCTCGTCTTCCGGCACTCCGCAGATCGTCGCCCAGAATCGAAGCTCGCGCGGTGCCAGCGCTCGCCTCCCTCGCCGCTCCAGAAAGACGCGAAGCCGCTCTCGGTCAAAAGCCCGCAGCAACCAGAGCATGTCGTCCCAGCAGCCCCGCAGCATCACGCGTTCGATGATCGCCGACTGCCACCTATCGCCGGGGGGAATCTCTTCCAGCGAGTATTCCCATAATAGGGTTCTGACCGCCCCTGGAATTTCCATAAATCTATTATAAATGAATATCTTCCACCCCTCAAGACCATGATCGACAGGGTCAGGACCCTCACCAATCTCCGGGTCGTCCAGGAAGAGGAATCCGCCACCAGCCGGATGCTCGAGGTGTCAGACAACCTCTACCTGTGCGTCGTGGCCCGGTGCCGCGGCCAGGCGCGCGTCCGTGGTGAGCAGAACAGCGTCGAGTGCCTCAGCGAGAGCGATATAAGCCGCGTCGTAGGCGGTTACGTTATGGCGCATTTGCCAGATGCGAGTCAGGAAAAGATCGTGGGGATACCGCTCAATCGAGAGGTCGAGGAAATCCTGGAGGGCCTCCGCAGCGCGAGACGGTCCTAGGTCTCCGGACAGATTGTAGCGACGCAGCACCTGGGCGACCTCGAGGTCGATCAGATGAGGAGCGCACATGGACTCGGCTTGACCGAGCACTCTCTCGGCGACCCTGGCCCCAGTGGGAGATGCCAGCAGCAACTCGAGCACTGCCGATGCGTCGATGACGATCAACGGGATTCTCGTTCGACCCGGAGTACGTCGGACGGGGGAATCGGTGGCGTCACCGGATCTCTGGAGCTGATCCTCTCCGCGAGCTCTCTGAGCGTCGGCCGCTCAGCCACGCGGCGCAACTCTTCCAACAGGTAATCCGAGAGCGACCTCCCGGCAAGGGCCGCGCGGCTTTTCAGGAGGCGGTGGAGATCGTCCGGCACGTTGCGAATCTGAATCATCTTCGTCATGCTTTCAACATAAAGTAATGTGAACCACATGTCAACATGCGATAAGCATGCGATGTGATTCCGAGGGT
>CAYPBC010000204.1:0-4705 GCA_964408845.1 uncultured Thermoanaerobaculia bacterium | reverse complement strand
AGAGGACTCGATGCACGAGCATCGTCGGCCGCAGCAAGTGATTGGTGAGAAATGCAGGTTTACACGTCGCGCATCTCATTGTGCTACGGTGCGCCCATGTGGATGAGGTTGCTCCTCCGTACGGTTCCGATTGCCGCCATGTGTCTTCCAGTTCTGACGTTCGCCCAGGATACGGCGCCGGGAGACGGCGGCTACAAGCTGGGCGTTGGCGACGTCATCGAGGTCGTGGCCTATTTGGAAGAAGAGATTTCCGGCGAATTCACGATCAATGCATTGGGAGCCATTGCATTCCCACTGGTTGGTACCGTAGCGGTGGCGGGGAAGACGCCGGCTGAGGTGGGCGACCTCCTGGAGTCGCTGCTCGAAAAGGATTACTACGTCGACGTCCAGATCAAGATCGACGTCGCTGTGTTCGCTTCGCAGCCGGTGACGTTGCTCGGTGAGGTTCAGAACCCGGGCACCTATTATCTTGAGGGCCGGATGACCCTGACCGAGCTCCTGGCCGATGCCGGCGGTTTGAAGCCTTCTGCGGGACCGGTGCTCGAGCTGCGGCGGACCGCTCGCGGGGATGGCGAAGGCGCCCCCCCTCCCATGGACTTTCCCACAGCCAAGCTCCTCACGGGAGAGGTCGGCCGGGACGTCGTTCTTCAAGTTGGCGACGTCATCTTCGTGTCGGCCAAAAAGATTTTCTTCATCTCGGGTGAGGTGGCCCGTCCGGGTCAGTACGAGATCTCTCTTGGATTGACCCTCATGCAGGCGATCTCGCAGGCCGGTGGGGTCGACAAATTTGCATCTCAGGCAATAGAGATTCACCGTGACGAAGGGGGAGAGAAGCAGATCCTCAGCTTCGATCTTTCCCAGATTCGAAAGGGTCGTATGGCAGATCCGGCGATCCTCCCGGGAGACGTGATATTCGTCAAGAGGAGATTCTTCTGACCCGCACTTCTCCCTGGGTCTCTACTTCGTGCTAGCCATCATTTGGAGGTATTCATGAGCTACGAGAACCTGCTCGTCGAAAAACAGGACGAAACACTGTGGATCATCGTGAACCGACCCGACAAGCTGAACGCTCTCAACCAGATGACCATTTCCGAGCTGGACCTCGCGATCACCGAGGCCGACCGCGACGAGGCCGTTCACGCGGTTGTGATTTCAGGGGCGGGCAATAAGGCTTTCGTCGCGGGTGCGGATATTGGTGAGCTCGCCACCCTGGGCCCGGTGGAGGCGAAGGCGTTCTCCCGTCGCGGACAGGCGATTTTTGACCGCATCGAAAATCTCGGGAAGCCGGTGGTGGCGGCAGTCAACGGCTTCGCCCTTGGGGGAGGGTGCGAGCTCGCCATGGCGTGCCACCTTCGGGTTGCGGCGCGCAATGCGGTCTTCGGTCAACCGGAGGTCAAGCTGGGACTGATTCCGGGATATGCGGGGACCCAGCGCCTGCCGCGGTTGGTGGGTAGAGGACGTGGTTTGGAGATTCTCCTGACGGGGCGCAACGTGAGCGCGGAAGAGGCGGAACGCATCGGTCTGGTCAACTTGGTGTGTGACGAGGGCGAGCTTGTTTCAACTGTGGATGAGCTGCTGGGTAGAATTCTGGCAAACGGACCGCTTGCGGTGAGTCACTGTATCGAGGCGGTGAACCATGGACTCGACCTCCCGTTCGATGATGCGTGTCTTCTCGAGGCTACGCTCTTCGGCATCGGGGCGGGGAGCGAGCAGATGAGAGAAGGAACGTCGGCTTTTCTCGAGAAACGCAAGCCGGCATTTCGGTCCTGAACGGGGCAGCGGGCCGGTGTCTCAACTGTCCATGATCGAGATGGCACGGCCGGGTGGTATTCTTGGAGCGGGGAAATTAACCCGCGCTTCCCACCAGCTTGCTTGATGGGGGCGGCGGAAGGCAGTGAGATTATGGGATCTTCGGGAAGTGTAGACCGGGGCTGAGGAGGAAGTCGGTGGACGAGAAGAATTCGCCGACGCGTCCTATCAAGGTTGTCGACCGCCGAAAATTCACGGCGGAGGGCGACCGGCGTGAGGATTCCGGCAAATCTCGGCAGAAGGCCGGCGAGGAGAACCTTGCCGACCTCGGGGAGAAAAAGGGCCAAACGCCGGCTGCGCAAGCGGCCGATGATCCGAATCCTCAACCATCGTCGCCCAACATAGAGACCTCGCCTGTGTTCCTCGAGCTGATTGCCATGCTGGTACAGCAGTCGGAGCTGTTGCTCGCCGGAGCGGAGGGTTTGCCGGCACAGCCCACGGAGGCCAAACGTGTGATCGACTACCTTGGCGCGATCGAAGAGAAGACTCACGGAAATCTGTCGGCAGAAGAAGCCCGGGCCCTATCCGCGGTCGTCTTCCGACTTCGATCAGAGTATCTGCAGAAAACGTGATGATGCGGCGTTATTTGCCTATGCTCGTCATGGTCATGGTGGCCTCGAGCCTTGCGCACGCCAACGTACTGGACACCTGGCAGGAGGTTCAGGGAGGCCTTTTGGCCGGAGACGCCGCGGCAATGGAGCGGGCTGTCGCGATGCTCGAGGAGCAGGCTGCCGAACTCGAGGTCCGCCGGATGACCGCCTTTGCCGGTGCGCTGGCTGTTTGGGCCGAGGCCCACCCGGGCGCCGACGGTGAGACAGCCCTTCGGTCCGCCAGGCGGTTGGATCCCGAGTACCCGCCGATCTACTTTCTCGAGGCGAAATGGGACCGGGGACGGGGGCGATGGACATCTGCGGTCAGTAACTACCTCCGGGGCTGGGTCGCCCTGATCATGTACGAGCCATCTCGTCGCATTGTTGGTGTTTGGTTGACACTCTGGATCGTGGTTTCGTTGGTGCTCGTCCTGTTCGCAATGATGGTCATGGTGATCTTCCGCCACATTCGAGCGCTGGTTTTCGACCTGCGCCAACTCGGCGGCCGGTTGTTTCGCCCTGCCAATGCATGGGTGTTTGCGGTCGTTGTTCTCCTGCTGCCGTTGTTCGCGGGCCTCGGGCCGCTATGGTTGGTCGTATATATATTTGCAATGTGCTGGGTCTACTTGAGCAAACGGCTGAGGATTTGGGCGTTTGTAGCTTGCGTCGTGTTGGCTTTGCTGGCGCCAACGCTCGCGTGGCTTCAGGCGGACGCGCTTCAATACCCGCCGCTCACGATTCGTGTCGGTGGGATCCTTGACGAGCGCCAAGTGGATTTCTCGACTCTGAGGGAGTTCTCGAACCTCGAGCCGGATTTCGACGACCTTGGTACGTATCACATGATCCTGGGTGAACTTCTTCGAATGCACGGTGAGCCGGTGCTCGCCAGCGTACAGTTTCAGAAGGCGATCCTCCTCAATCCGGATGAGTCGCTACCGCTGATCTTCGTGGGCAACCTCGAAATGGAGGTGGGGAACACCAAGCGGGCGATCCAGCTTTTCAACCAGGCGCTCGACAAAGAGGAAAACGCATTCGCGTACAACAACCTGTCATTGGCGTTCGATCTCAGCCGGCAATTCCAGGAGGGTGATGCTGCGCGCGCCAAAGCCCGCGCAATCGCCGGGCGGCAGGCGGGCGGGAAAGGACTTCGGGGGGTGGATCCACGGATTCGATACCCGCAGCTTGGCAGTGGGGACGTGGAGCGGCTGTATGCCGAGATGACTCCGGATCAGAAGCTGACCGTAGGGCGGCCTCGGTTATCCTTGACTCCCATCAAACAATTGATGTCGCCTCTCTCTCTGGTTTTCGCCATCGGCGGATGTATGGGGTTGGTGATTCTGCTCTATCGTGTGCGGACCTTTCCCCCGGCGCGCGAGTGCACCAAGTGCGGAAAACTGTACGGACTCGAGTCGGGTTTTGGCGAGAGTAGCGTCTACTGTTCTCAGTGCGTTTCCGTCTTTCAGAAACGGGATGTCGTTTCCATCGAACAGCAGACGGCCAAGCTGGGACAGATCAAGACCTGGGAGCGGTGGACTGCCCTGCTCCGCCGGGTTGGTGGATTCGTGGTTCCGGGCAGCAGCGATCTGTTGGACGGCAGGATCGTGCGTGGAATGACCGCCGGTTTTCTGGCGTCCTTCTTTCTGACTGGAGCCTTGATCTGGGTGCCGATGTTCTTACCTCGGATCGAAGGGCTTGCCGCATCGCGGAGCCTCGCAACCGTGCTCTTGGTGCTGTACGTGTTGCTGGCCTTGCGGTCCGGCATGTCCGCCTGGAACCGGAGGTAACGACATGGCGCTGGAAGGCACACTCCGGGACTTCTCATTCGCCGATATTCTGCAGTTGATCTCACTGCAACGTAAGACGGGGGTTCTGACCCTTCGCACCGACGAAAATCTGGTGACGGTGTCGTTCCAGGACGGATGCATCGTCGGTGCTACGACCCTCAACCAGCACACCGAGGACATGATCGGACTCATCCTGCTCAAGCGTGGCGAGGTGAGCCAGGCGCAGCTCGACAGTGCGCTCCGGCGCCAGGAGGAGACGCTCCAGCGGTTCGGGCGGATACTCATAGATCTCCACGTCGTAGGGGTGGAGACCGTTCGGGTGGCCCTCCAGCAGCAAATCCTCCAGATTGTGTACCGTGTATTTCGGTGGTCGGATGGCGAGTACCACTTCTCGCAGGAGACCGACATCGACTACGACCGGGATCTCCTGGAGCCGATGGCCGCCAATTCCATAATCATGGAAGGCGCGCGGATGACCGACGAGTGGCCGTTCATCGACCAGCGCATTCCGGACCGGGACGT
>CAYPBC010000203.1:0-4707 GCA_964408845.1 uncultured Thermoanaerobaculia bacterium | reverse complement strand
TCGTACCCCTTGCGCACCGCGAGAAAGATGAGTGTCCCGCCGATCGCGAACATCACCAGGTTCTGCCAACCGAGACCAGCGAAGCCGGACTGCGTCAGCAGGGTCGTCAGGCCCCCCATGCGGACCTCTAGGCCCCGATGGTCATGATTGCTCTGCCGGCTTCGATGTCGGCGCCGATGCCGGCGTCGATGCTGAGCACCGTGCCGGCGCACGGGGCCTTGACGTCGTGCTTGGCCTTCATGGCCTCGACCGCGGCCACAACCTGCCCCTTGGTGACCGCGTCTCCGGTACTGACGTTGATCTCGACCAGCTCGGTCTTTCCCTGGAAGGGGGAGTAGACCGGGGTTCCGTTGGACGGCGCCGCGGCCTCGGCCGACGTCGTTGCCACCGCGGACCCGGCTCGGGCGGGGGGTTCGATGGTGATGCTGAAGCTGCGCGTGGCGCCGTTTTCGACCACCGTGCAGGTTGTGGTCACCGGCTGATCGAAGGTCGCGGCGCCGGCGTTTGTGGGCTGGGTGGCGGGCGCCGCCTCCTCGGGGGCTTCCTTCTTCTTGAGAGGCAGGACGATCTTGGCCTTGCCGGTGAGTAGGCGGATGCCCTCGTTGAGCTCCATGTTCTTGCCCGGGACGATCGCGGAGGCGACCAGGAAGATGTTCTCCTCGGTCACCGGAAGACCGCGTTCCTCGAGAGCGGCGCGCGCCGGCACGAGACTGTCCGGCGCGGCCTCGAGCGGGTCGCCGTCGAAGGGCGGCATCTCGAGTTGTTCGGCCGCGATCTTCACGACCTCGGGATCCGGCGGCAGCGGTGGCCGTCCGAAGTAGCCGAGGACCGCCTTGCCGTAGCCGTCGTTCATCTTCTCCCAGCGTCCGAGCAGCACGTTGTTGAACGCCTGGAGCCAATACTGCTGGCTGCCCGGGGTAACGCTGGTCCAGGCCCCTCCGGCCTTGACCACGACCGGGAACTCGGCCAGCACGTCGGAGTAACGGTCGAGAATACCGGCCTCCTCCATCATGTGGACGTTGGGGCCGATCGCGCCACCTGGCATCGGGAACCCGACCACGCGGGCGTCGGCGGTCGTGGTCACCGGGTTGAAGTAGTAGTCGGCCATCCCTTCGTTGAGGAGGTCTTCGATCTCGCCCATCTTCGCGTGGTCGATGTCGAGCGAGTAACCGGTGCCCTTGAGGGCGTGCCACATCGACCGCACGTCGGGCTGAACCGTGCCCGAGGCCATCGGACGAACCGAAAGATCGATGCCGTCGACCCCGCCCTCGATGCCGGCCATGTAGCACGACACGGCCATCGAGGCAGTGTCGTGGGTGTGCTGCCACAGAATCACCTCTGGCGGCAGGATCTTCTTCAGCCCCTTGGCGGTTTCGTAGCAGGTCTTGGGGTCGGTGGTGCCGGACGCGTCCTTCATGCACACCGAGTCGATGTGGATTCCCTTGTCCAGAAGCTGGCGGATGATGTCAATGTAGAAATCTGCGGTGTGGACGGTCTCGTCTACAAAGGGAAGGCCCATCAGCGCCACGCAGACCTGGTGGTGCATTCCGGCATCAACGATCGGTTTTCCGGTCTCAGCCAGGTTGTCGACGTCGTTCATGTAGTCGAAGTTGCGATCCCAGGTGGTGCCATGGCGGGCCATCAACCGGGCCTGGAGATCCAGGGCGTCGAGCCGCTGTGTGGTCAGGGTGACGCCTGAGACAGAGCGGGTGAGGATCTGGAGATCCGCATCCGGTCCCACCGCCTCGCGCATCCCGTCCATGCATTGGAAGGGATCCTCGCCGACATAGAAAAAGGGCGCCTGGTACCGTGCCCCGCCCCCGAACTCGAAATGGCGGATTCCCGCTTCCTTGGCGGCAAACTCCATTGCCGGCAGGATGTCGGCGAGACGGACCTTGCCGCCAAAAGAGCTTTGCAGCCCGTCTCGGAACGGTGTGAACATCACTTGGATTTTCTTCGGCGCTTCGGTGAAGATCATCACTCCTCCTCGATTCGGGTGACCCTCGCACCGGGATAGACCGATGCGACGGCGGTGGAAATGGCTGCGACGAGAATGGGGTCCATCGATGCCGTACGGTCCGGGAAGACCGTGGTGATCAGCTCCATGATCAGAGCCAGAGATCCAAGTAGGACAAAAACGGAAATGAGCGCGATCAGACAGGCGGAGAACAGACTCGTTACATCCAAATCGGGCTCCCGTCGGGCGGTTGGATCGGCGCTTCCGCAAATTTCATCACGTGGTTCGCGAACCACATACCGCCTGTTGGAAAAATGATACGCCGATTTCTCGTGGCGTCCAGTGGCAATTGTGAATTTCTTCACTTCGCAGCCGATCACATCGAGCACTGGATTTCCGCCGGGGGCTAAGCTGAGCTATTGTGGGATTGATGACCGAAGTCACAAGCTCCAGGCTCGGCGCCCGTTCATTATTCATTGGTGCGGCCGCAGTGATCGTCCTGGCCGGGCTCAAGGCGGCGCAATCGCTCGTGATCCCATTTCTTCTCGCCCTCTTCCTCGCCATCATTTGTTCGCCCGCCGTGTCATGGCTGACCCGGCGCAGGGTCCCCGCAGGGCTGGCAGTACTGGTGGTAGTGATCGTCCTGATGGCCCTGCTCACGGGCTTCGGCGCCGTAGTGGGGACCTCGGTGAATGATTTCGCCGCCTTTGTGTCGCAGTACCAGGGGAGCTTCGACGGGCTCGTCAGCTCGTTCACGGTTTGGCTCGCGGCCTACGACATCGACACGGAGTCTCTCGATATCCTGCAGGTGGTTCAACCCGGAAGGCTCATGAACCTCCTTGGCGGGGTGCTCAAGAACCTCGCGGCGGTGCTTTCAAACCTCTTCTTGATCATTCTCACCATGATCTTCATTCTTCTCGAGGCCGCGAGCTTTCCGACCAAGATGCGATTGGTGGTGGGGAATCGACATTTCAACATGGATAACCTGGGGCAGATCGTCACCCAGGTGCAGCACTACCTCGGTATCAAGACCGCGACCAGCCTGGTGACCGGGCTGCTGATCGGTTTTTGGACTGCCGTTATCGGCCTCGAGTTTGCCGTGGTATGGGGACTCATCGCTTTCCTGCTCAATTACATACCGAACATCGGTTCGATCGTCGCAGCGATTCCCGCAGTCCTCCTCGGGTTGATCCAGGGCGGTATCGGGTACGCGCTTCTGGTGGCGGTAGGCTTCGTGGTCGTCAATCTGGTCATCGGCAATTTTGTCGACCCCTATCTCATGGGTCGCACCCTGGGTCTGTCGACGCTCGTGGTCTTTATGTCGTTGGTTTTCTGGGGATGGATGTGGGGGAGCATCGGGATGCTCCTGTCGGTACCTCTGACCATGATAATCAAGATCCTGCTCGACAACACGGATGATCTGCAGTGGGTCGCCGTCCTGCTCGACAGCAAAAAGGGCGCGGCGCGCCGTCTCGAGGCCGCCCAAGCCGCGAGCGAGTAGCCCTGACTACGAAACTCCCAGGGTTCTTTCTCACGGATTGAGTCGGCCGCGGCTATTGGGGCGCTTCTCACCATGTCAGGCCGCGGGGCACATTAGGAATGAATGCGTCGCGGACGGGCGGCGAAGAGCCGGACGTTGCGGCGATTGCGCCGGCCCTCGGCCTCGATCTCGAAACCCGCTGCGGCGACGGTGGCCTCGGTGTCGCGATTGGGGTGGCAGCCCCCTGATATCAGTGTCCATGCGGGTTGAATGGCGTCCTGCCATCCTGCCATCGTCGGGTGGGTGCTGCGTACGTGCTCGAGCATCCGCAACCGGCCGTCCGGGCACAGGACCCTGCGGACCTCGCGCAGCCCGGTCAGGGCATCCGGCACGGAGCAAAAGACCAGCCCGCTAACCACCGTGTCGAAAGCACCGTCACACAAGGGGAGGGCCTCGGCGGAGGCGAGGATCAACGGCCGGTCCGGCGCCCGTTTTCTCGCGGCGAGCAGGAGCTCGACCCTAATGTCGAGGCCTACGACGTCTGCGTCTTGGGGGTACAACGGGAGGTTGCGCCCGGTACCGCAGCCGATATCGAGGATCCGACCGCCGGCGCCCCTCACCAACGCCCGACGCCAGGACCCGAACCCGGTGGCCTCGGCCACCGCCATCATCAGATCGTAGAGGAACGGGATCTGTTCGATACCACGCATTGGAAAGACACTCTACAATGAATGAACGCCGCGAGGAGGGGAACCCATGAAGGTTGCGCGCATTCTCTGTGTCCTGTTGGTGATCACATTCTGGGTGGTCCCGGCAACGGTCCTGGCTCGATCCGCACCTGAAATACCGACTCCCGAAAGCGTGCTGGGTTTTGTGCCCGGAACGGACCGCGAGCTGATGGACTACGAGCAGTTGGTCGGATACATGCAGAAGCTGGCCGCCGCCTCGTCATCGGTCGAAATGCTCGAGTTCGGAACCACGCCTTTGGGCCTGCCGATGTACGTCGCCTTCATCTCCTCGTCTGAAAACCTCGAGCGGCTGGACGAGCTCAAGGACATCAATCGACGTCTCGCCCTCGATCCGGCGATCCCGGCTGAGGATCTGGCCTCTATGGTCGCGCGCGGGAAGGTCTTCGTCATGGAGACCCTGTCGATGCACTCGGGCGAGGTCGGGCCGAGCCAGTCGTTGCCGATCTTCGCCTACCGCATGGCGACCACCGAGGACCCGGAGATCGTCGCCCAGCTCGACAACGTGGTGCTGATGATGGTCC
>CAYPBC010000202.1:0-4713 GCA_964408845.1 uncultured Thermoanaerobaculia bacterium | reverse complement strand
TGCTCATCAACGCCCAGCGCCCCGAAGAGGTGCGCATCGCCATCATCTCGGACAAGACCCTCGACCAGTACGAGGTCGCCGCCACCGAGTCCGGTCTTTGTCGCGGCAACATCTACCGCGGCACCGTCGCCAACGTCCAACCGTCCCTCGACGCCGCGTTTGTCGCCTTTGGTGAGGAGCGGGACGGTCTCGTGCGCGCCGACGACGTCGTGCCGGCGGCCTACAACAAGAAGGTGGAGGGAGACGGGAAGCACCCCCGCATCGACCGGATCCTCCAGCGCGGCCAGCCGATCCTGGTGCAGGTTGTTCGCGACGGCGTCGGCCACAAAGGTGCGCTGCTGACCACCAACATCAGCATCGCCGGACGCTACCTGGTTCTGATGCCTTTTGACGACGTGCGAGGCGTATCGCGCAAGGCTGAAGACGACGAACGACAAGCGGTGAAGGACCGTATCGCCAAGCTCGAGCTTCCCGAGGGCTGCGGTGTCATCCTCCGCACCAACGCACTGGACCAGCCCCAAAAGACCCTCAACCGCGATCTCAATGCACTCCTGAGGTTGTGGAAGAAAATCCGTGACGAGTGGGAAACGGGCAAGGGTCCACGTCTCCTTTACAGCGACCAGGATCTCATCGTCCAGGCGCTGCGCGACACTCTCGACAGCTCAATCGCGGAGGTACTGGTCGACGATGACGAGGCCTTTCAAAAAGCACAGGGCTACATGCGCACCTTCATGCCGAGGGCGGGCAATCGTCTCGTCCACTACACCGATCGGTTGCCGCTCTTCAGCCGCTATCAACTCGAAGAGCAGATCGACCGCATCTATCAACGCAAAGTGGATCTTCCCTCCGGCGGTTCGATCGTCATCGACGGCACCGAAGCGCTGACCGCTATCGACGTCAACTCGGGCCGGGCCACACGTGGCAAGAGCCAGGAGGAGACCGCTGTTACCACCAACCTCGAGGCGGCGCGCGAGGTCGCACGCCAACTGCGGATGCGCGATATCGGCGGGCTGGTTGTGGTCGATTTCATCGACATGCGGTCTGTAAAGAACCGCCGAGAGATTGAGAAGACGATACGCGACGCGTTGAAGGACGACAAGGCGCGAACCACCGCCAGTCGTCTCTCAGAAAACGGCCTTCTCGAGGTCAACCGTCAGCGGCTCAAAAAGGCTCTTCAGCTCCGGACTCATCGTCCCTGTCCGACCTGCAGCGGAACCGGCACCATCGCCAGCCCCGAGCTGGTAGGGCTCAATATTCTGCGCCGCATCGAGACCCGAGCGGTCACCGGACGCCTCGGTGGAGTCCGCGTCGAGCTTCATCCCGAGCTTGCCGACGCACTCCAAAATGAGCGTCGTCAGGAGCTGGCCGCACTCGAGCGCGAGTTCGACATTCAGGTCGAGATCGTCGCCGCCGGCGGACTCCATCGCGCCGAGGAACGTATCGACTGGCGGCAGCGCCCCAAAGATGAGGAGAGAATCAGCCCACCCGCGGTGAGCGCCGCCGATCTCGGCCAGGATCTCGGCCCTTCGGAGGAACGGCGCACCGAAGCCCAAACACCAGAGACCGCGGAGGCCGACGTCTCAACCGAGATAACTGATCAGGCTAGTTCTTCGGCGGAGGATACCGGTGGCGCCGAGAAACCCAAACCTCGCCGCCGTCGTCGCGGCGGGCGGCGGCGCAAGAAAACCGGCGCCGCCCAGACAGCGGCGCCCGAGTCCCAGCCAGAAGAAACCGCCACCACCCCGGAGGAGGTCAACCCTTCCGATGGCGACAGCGCTGTAGCCCGGCCTGCATCGTCGGACGACGAGAGCAAGGCTGCGCCCAAAAAAAGACGTCGGCGCCCAAGACGATCGCGAAAGAAGGCCGCCCCGACCGAGGCGCCGCCGGAGGAACCGGTTGCAGAGAAAGCCCAGGGGCCGGATCCGTTTTCGTACTGACAAGAGAATTCTCAATTCTTAGTTCTTAATTTCCACCCAGCCCTCCGACCGGCCGGGAAGGCTTGTGGCTATTCATAACTGAGAATTGAGAACTCATGATCACTCTTCGTCGACGTGTGGAAAGACCTTGGTATCGACGCCTGTCTCCTCACCGATGAACTCGAGGGCTTCGCGCAGATCGTCGACAGTAAGCTGGGGCGGAACCTTGACCACGGCCGACATGGCGAATAACGGAGTGCCGCTCATCGGCGCCGCCGTGACCTCGGTGGTCATGGTTTCGAGGTTGATCCCCTGTTCCGAAAGATAGCGCGTGACTTGGTGGATGATCCCCATGTGGTCGGCGCCGAGCACGGTGATGGCGCACGGCACCGCGCTCGTCTCCTCTGGTTCGACGACCTCGCTGAGCCGAGTATGAACGTCATACTTGGCATAGTGCATCTCCGACAGGGCGCTCCGAAGGTCGTGGATCTTTTCTTCCGGCGCTGATACGAACATCAGGAGGGCGAAGTCGCCGCCAAGGCGTACCATGCGACTCGACTCCACGTTGCCCTCATAGCGAAGGAGAAGCTCGGTCATCTCCTCGATGATGCCGACCCGATCGCGACCCGAGGCTGTGAGCACCAACTGCTTGCGCACCAGGATCCCCTTCCCGCGCCGAAAACGGCACCCAACCATGGTACCCGACCGCTCACTGGGGTACAGGGTTCAGGGTACAGGGACGTCCTGAACCCTGTACCCTGTTGCCCTGTTGCCCTGTGGAAAAGGGGCGCGGCTGTTGCCACGCCCCGCGTTGGTATCTGGCCGCTCGGTTCGCGCTACCGGGTCATCAGCTTGATCGCACCGCTGAAGCTCTCGAGGGAGATGCGCGGGCCTCCCGGACCGGTGTTGAAGCTCAGTTCCTTGCCGGGGGTGTACTTGCTCGTCCTCTGTGGCTCGGGCCCAATCTCGTTGGTGATCGTGCCCGAGAAGGTGCTCAGGTCGTAGGACGCGACTGCTCCCGCGTCCACAAGCAGGGAAATAACCCCACTCATGGTCTCCATGTCGACATCACCCGCGGGCCCCGGCGCCGCAAGGCAGGTGATGTTTCCCGACACGGTCTCCATGGAGGCTTCGCCGAGGGTTCCACCGTTGATGACGATGTCGCCGCTGACGTTCGCCGCATCAATGTCGCCCATCACAGATCCGATCTCGATGTGGCCGCTCACCGACTCCACATCCGATTCGGAAGGCGCGGTTTCCACGTCAACTGATCCACTCACGTTCTCGATATCCAGGCTCGCAGGCAGCCCGCGGATCTGTATCGCCCCGCTCACCGTTTCGAGATCGAGACCACCGCTGACGCCCGACACCGAGATCGATGCGCTCACGGTCTCGACGCTCAGAGGTGAGTCGGCCGGCAACCGGATCGTGAGGTCGGTGGATAGGGTCTGCTTGCCGTGGTAGTCCTCGTCGAACTCGACTTCGAGGTAGATTTCGCCATCCTCATCGATGTCGATGTCGAGCCGCTCGACGCCGTCGCCAAGCGTCCCGGTCACCTCCAGCATCGGGCTGTCCCACCCCTCAAACGTCAGCGACCCGGCCAGATTCTCCACGGAGATCTCCGAGCCCGGCGTCACCGGGATGGTCTCGTTGACCGGCTGGCTCGCCCACACGGCGCCGGCCGCCGCACAGATTAGAACCAACATCAAAAACATCTTGTTCATCGTGTCTCTCATTGTGTCCTCCATTCCCGGCACCCCGGGGTTTGTTTCTCACACCTCGGCGGGCAACCGCACCGCCAGCTCCATGAGATTGATCTGCCGCCGGTACGCGGCAGCCAGTTGTTTCATCAGAAATTCGTTGTCAGGCTCCTGACCGAGCGCCTCGGCGATTTTTCCCATCGCATCGTCGATCACCTTCAGATTCGCCATCAGCACCTCGAGGGTCTCCGGCGACAAGTCGTCGCGCCGCGCCTCCAATGCATCGAGAAGCTTGCCTCGGGTCACGACGTAATCGTCCACACCCAACTCCTCAAACGAGGCGAGAACGATCTCCGACGGACCGGTTTCGACCACCTGCCGGTTTTCGACAACGGTCCCGGTCTGGCTGCGACCCACCATGTATGCCGTCACCACGGACCCGGCAAGCAGGGCAACCGCGGCAGCCGCCATCAACGCCCGCCGGACGAATCGGTCTTGAACCACCTTTTCGGCGGTGATTCTGGTCGCGATCTCCGGCCACAGATCCCGCGGCGGGTCGAGAGATCGCGGCAGCCGGGCGGCGCGCTGACGCAGGTCTTGCGCCACCTCCACCTCCTCGGCACACGCGGGGCACTCGGCAAAATGATTGCGGAGGGCCTCCTCATCCTCGGGACGGAGGCGACCATCCAGGTACCCATCGATACAACTGGCCAAATCAGAGCAGTTCATGAGGTCAACGCCTTTCGCAACAGCTTTCGAGCACGGTGGAGCTGAGCCTTTGATGTGCCTACCGCGATTCCCATCGATCGGGAGATCTCGCGGTGGCGAAAACCCTCCACGTCGTGGAGGATAAAAACCATACGCGCACCCTCCGGAAGCGAAGAAATCGCACGCTCGAGGTCGATCGACTCCGCCGTCCCCGGTTGGCGTCCTGCGACATCATGCGGAAAATCACCTCCCACCGCACGCACCCGGGCCTCGCGCCGTGTCGCGCTACGCCGGTGGCCGAGAACCACATTGACCGTGACCCTGTGAAGCCATGTGGAAAAGGCGCTCGCGCCCCGGAACGAGCCCAGCTTCTGCCAGGCGCGCACAAA
>CAYPBC010000201.1:0-4744 GCA_964408845.1 uncultured Thermoanaerobaculia bacterium | reverse complement strand
AGAACCTGGCGGTCGGCGGCGTGGCCAACGCCATCAATCTCGACAACGAGGCCACCCTCAACATGGCCAAGCTCTACCAGATCAAGAACTATCTCGACGAGGTGCGGACCTTCATCGATCAGGTGTACTTCATCGACGTCGCGGCCATCGGCGCCATGTATGCCCCGTGGCTTGGTTATGGTGCTGGGGTCACCAACTACCTGTCGGTTCCCGACGTACCGCTCAACCCGGAGGGCACCGAGTTCGCAATGCCTGGCGGCGTCATCATGAATGGCGACCTCGGCAGCTTCCGGGAGATCACTTCGTTCAACGACGAGCTCTTCCGCGACAACGTCGCCGAGAGCATCGCCCACTCGTGGTACGAAGGTGACAGCGACCTCCATCCCTGGCAGGGGGAAACGGTCCCCGCGTACTCCGAGTTCGACCATGACGGCAAATACTCCTGGGTGAAGTCGCCGCGCTTCGAAGACCAGCCGATGCAGGTAGGCCCGCTGGCGCAGGTGTTGGCAGGGCTTGCCGCTGGCGACGAGCTCACCGTCAAGTTCGCAACCGAATTCCTGCAATTGGCGGGCACGGTGGCCGGTGCCAAGCTCGGGCCGTCGGTGCTCCACTCGACCCTTGGACGCCACGCTGCGCGTGCCATTCGTGCGCGAGTGATCGCGCACCAGGCCCTGGGCCAATGGGAAGCGTTGGTCGCCAACATCGGCAACGGCGACACCGATATCTTCACCCCGTTTGAGTTCCCGACGGGTGAGATCCAGGGTTTCGGATTCCACGAGGCGCCCCGCGGTACGCTGTCCCACTGGTGCGTGATTGACAACGGCAAGATCAAGAACTACCAGTGTGTGGTTCCCTCGACCTGGAACGCCGGGCCGCGCGACGGAGATGGCCAACTGGGACCGTACGAGGCGTCGTTGGTCGGCAATCCGATCGCCGATCCGGAAAGGCCGCTCGAGGTGCTGCGCACCGTTCACTCGTTCGATCCGTGCCTGGCCTGCGCGATCCACACCCACGATGCGGATGGGAAGGAGAGGTCGAAGGTACGAGTTCTGTGAATTAGGAATTAGGAATGAGGAATTAGGAATTCCGAATTCAGCTTTCGGCCGGGAGGAAACTCCCGGCCGTTTTTTTGATGCTGGATGCTGGATGCTAGATAAGGCAAAGGACGAATCTTCTGGACCCTGGGATCCAGCATCCAGTATCCAGCGGCCAGTATCCGGGCTGAGAAATTGATTCTGTGCTCTATCCAACAGCGTTTCGCTCTGGCATCATCATCCGATGACTGAGATGAAGCCCATACGTATTCTTGGTGTCGGCAATGTGCTCTGTACCGACGACGGCCTCGGGCCCTACGCAATCAAGGTTCTGGAGGCGCAGTACGAGTTTCCCGAGGGCGTCGAGGTGATCGATGTCGGCACCCCGGGGCTCGACTTCACGCCCTACCTCGCCGGTGCGAGGGCGGCGATAGTGCTGGATACGGTGAGTGGCGACGAACCCGCCGGCACACTGCGTTTGCTCCGCGATGAAGAGATCGTTGCAACACCGCCACCCTCCCGAATGACCCCTCACGAGCCCGGGCTCCGAGAGGCCCTGATGGCGACCGAGCTTTCAGACAGCAGTCCGGAGGAGATCCTCCTCCTGGGCGTGGTGCCGGAGACCACCGAAGGGGGGACTCGGCTGACCGATTCGGTCGAGGCGGCCGTGGCCAAGGTCGTGGCGACGGTGGTGGAGGAGCTCGAACGGTTGGGGCGGCCGCCGACGCCTCGCGATCCACCGGGCGAGATCGAGATCTGGTGGGAGTGATGGCGATGCGTCTCACCGAAACGCACGAGAGAATCCTCATCATCCTCATCGCCCTTCACAGCATCATCGTCGGTGTCATGCTGCTGTTCTTCCCCGAGTGGGCGGTCAAGTTCGCCGGGTGGTCGGGCGCCGACCCTATTTTCTTCATCCGGCAGGCCGGCGCATTCCACTTCGTGCTCGCAACGGGTTATCTGGTGGAGTACTCCCGCACGCGGACCATCACCCTGCTCCTGATCGCAAAAACCACCGCCTTCGTCTTCCTGGTCGGCGGTACCCTGTTCACCCAGACGCCGTGGGCCGTGTGGTTCTCGGGCGTGGCCGACGGCGCCATGGCACTGACCGCGTTGCTGGTTCATCGGGCTGTGGCGAAGACCTGAGCTCAACCCGCCGGACGGAGGAACCGCAGATCACGCAGATGAGCGCAGATTGGCTGACCTTTATCTGCGTTGTATCTGCGGTTTGTGATGTGCGATGGGGGAGTGCGTATGGAAAACAGGAGATCCAAGATTTGTCTGGAGGTGGCCGGGTGCGAACTCAAAACCAAAAACTCAAAACTAAAAACTCAAAATTCTTCTTCGAGCTCCTCGCCTCCGACCTCCTCGTAGATTTCGAGGATTTGATCGCAGCCGAACTGCATGGTCATGGAGAGGTGGTCGTGGATCGCCGCCTCGAGGTCCTCGGCGTCGGGATCGCTGCGGAGCACCTCGACACAGGTGGCATTGATGGTCTGCATCGCTCCGCACACCTCTCGCACCCCGAAACCCTGCATCAGACGTTTCTCGGCAAGGTCGCGACAGTAGGTCGTAAAGAGACCCCGATCGCGGGTGCGAATCGAGCTCTGGAGGTGCCGCAGGAGGATCATGAATCGCCACTCGAGGACGTCACGAGCGACCTTTTGATACGACGGGAAGCGCGACTCGCCGCCTGCCCCCAGCATGGTGTCGAGGAAGCTGGTGCAGATCCCGTCGAGGTGCTTTTCGAGGAGGTGATTGATGCGGAGATTGGGGCGCATACGCACCTTTTTCATCGCGGCGCGGTTGAGCCGGTGCCACTCGTTGGGATCCGTTTTGAGGTTTTCAGCCAAAAACGGCATTCGCCGCTGGAGTAGAAGACGGGATCGCGGGCGCCATTCCAACTTTCGGTAGGTTCGACCGGCATCGACCGCGAGGTCGAGATCGACATAGCGGATCATCCAGGGACGCTCGAAAGGGCGTTTCCCGATTGCTCGCCCCATCACATCGCGGGCGCGAACGCCGATCCACGCCAACATCTTCGGGACAAATATGGGCCGTTTGCGTTGGCCGCGATAGTTGATGTTGGCGAGGTCGAAGAGCTCGCGGTGGGAGAGAGTCTCGCTGGGGCTGGCGATCAGGACCTCTCGCTGCCCGATCTCATCGTTGTGCCGAATCAGTCGGCGCATGAACGGTCCCATCTCGCGCACGTGGAGATACGGGATGGCAGACTGCCCGCGGCCGCCGAGGATGCGGTTGTTCCACATCGAGGACAGCCAGACGTCGAGAAAGACGTAGAGGGGCGGGTACTCGCACCAGTCCGAGAACATCGCCGCGAAGCGGGTGATGCACGAAGGGATGTCGTCGTCATACTCGGCCAACATCGCTTCGCCGATTTTCTTGGTCGTGGCGTAGACGTGGTCACCGTCCGGGGGGCTCTCCTCGGTGAGCGCTTGGCCGCGCTTCGGAAATTGGCAGGCCGCCACCGACGACGCAAAGATGAACCGCTCGAGCTCGAGGTTCCGGCACTCCTCGAGGACGTTTCTCATCCCCTCGACATTCGTCCGCCAGTACTCCGGATGATTCTCACCGGTGAAATCGTAGTGGGCCGCCAGATGGATGACATAGTCCGCGCCGCCGGATTCCCGGATGTAGCGGAAGGCGGCGGCAAGCTGCTCGCGGTCCGCGATGTCGACCTGGAACCATGTGATGTTCTTGTGGATCGGCGCGCCGCATCGGAGCTGAGAGCGCCGCCCGAGACCGACGATCCGGAAATCATTCTTGAAGTACTCGAGAAGGTGCCGACCGATAAAGCCGGATGCGCCGGTGATGATGAGACGAGGGAGTTCCATAAGAGGTGCGTATTGTACCCGAACTCGCGTCCGTGCTCCGGGGAGGAGTTTCCTTTACGCACCCCCTGCACGCGAGACGCGCGCACCACAAAGAGCCATGAATCTCCAAGACGGGAGTTGGCGTGCATGCGTCCTCGCCTGAAGGGCGGCCGTAACTAAAAACTAAAAACTCAAAACTCGTTGGGTGGGATGGGCGGCTATACTGACCACGTGCACGAGATGGGAATCGCCATCGAGGTCTATCGCACCTGCCGCGAGACGATCGAGGAGCACGGCGGTGGCCGGCTGCAAGGGGTGCGCCTCGCGGTCGGCGAGCTGTCGGCGGTGGAGCCTGATTTGCTCGTCTCTGCCTGGGAGGCGGTAGTGTTCGACAGCTCAGATGCCGGCGCGGAGCTCGAGATCAGATGGTGCCCTGCGCAACAGTTCTGTAGCAACTGCAACCAGGCCAAGGAGCGTTCCGAGGGGAGCTGGATGCGGGTGTGTCCGGATTGCGGATACCCAGTTCAGGTTTCAGGAGGCGACGAGCTCGACGTCCTCGATCTGACCTTCGAGGGAGACCAGCTGGTCGATGCCGAGACGCCGGAATCGGTGGAATGACGGCGGTCGATTTCGAGGATTGTCCGGGGGCTGAGGGGGGGACTCCGAGATGAAGCAGGTCGTAAAGGTCAAACGGCGCGCGCTGGCCGCGAACGAGGAGCGGGCCGAGAAACTGCGGGAGCGCTTCGCAGCTTCTCAAACCCTGGTGGTCAACCTGATCTCGTCCCCCGGGTCAGGGAAAACCTCCCTCCTCGAGGCAACCGTGCAGGCCCTCGACGGCAAGCTCCGCTGCGCCGTGATCGAGGGGGATGTGGCGACCGA
>CAYPBC010000200.1:0-4780 GCA_964408845.1 uncultured Thermoanaerobaculia bacterium | reverse complement strand
GCCTTGACCTCGGCTCGCGAGCCCCATCGGCGGACGGCACTGGGGACTCCGGCCGGGCCTCTGGATCGAAAGCCCAGCTGGGCGCGGCACCTCGCCGCCCTCGCTATGAAACCCGGTGAGAAGTGTGGGTTCGGCTTCTGCCTGCCGTCGCCCATTGCTCAGTCGTGCTCCATGGGCTGGTTTGCAGAATGGCTGCCGGTCTCTGCCGCGGTAGGCGGCGCACCGGGTTGGTTGGGATCCATTGGCAACCCGGTCTCGGTGGCCCAGATCTCCCGCATCAGACGCCGCCACTCCTCATACTGGGTTTCAGCGGAACCGGAGAGGCGCAGGGTCTGGCCGTGGACCTCGACCACGATGGGCTGGAGTTCGGTCTCCACCGAGGCGGCAAGTTCGCGGATGCCTTCGGCGTGAATCTTGGCTTCCTTCGAGGTCGAGATACCGGCATGGATGGCGGCAATGCCGCCGATCATCGCGGCGTCTCGAACCACCGCAGCGGTCGATGAACCCGGATCCGCGAGAGCGGCGCCGAGGATCGCCAGACCACCGAGGATCTTCTGCGTCATCGCCTTGCGTTTGAGGGCCTTGTACGCCTTTTCCTCTTCGTAGGTGTATGCGCGCCAGCTCGAATAGGGCTCTTCCATGTGCACGAAAAACGTGGCGTAGTTCTGGTCGAGGGTATCGATGAAGAGATTCTCGCTGGCGCGAATGTTGTCGGCCCTCGCCATCATCGGGTTCCCACGGGCGGGCAGCCGCTTGACCCTGGTCAGCCCCTTCTTGTCGGTCATCAGGTAGTCGGAGAAGGGCTCGGGTGCGAGATCGGCTGCGAACCGCAATCGTGACACTTGGCGGATCTCCTGCTCCTCACCGGTGTGGAGCTTGTTCCGTGCCTTGAGAAGATCGTTTGAGATCTCGTTGTAGATCGACTGGAAGGGGTCGTGGCCAGTGACCTCGGTGCTCGAGTAGGCCGCCTCGTCGGCATCGGCCCGATAGCGTTTGTCGAACCACATCTGTCCTCGCGCGTCGACCGCTTGAATGTCGAGGACCAGCTTCATTCCGGTGGATTGGAGAATCGTGCCGGCGACCTTGAGGTCGGTGATGCCGTATCCGGAGGGGAGGACCCGGACCGCCCCCCACTGACCCGTGCTCTGCATCGTCTCCATGAGCTGAACCGCCTGGAACCTGGACTCGGCCTTACGAAGCTCGGGGAACACGTCGTCGGGCATTGGCTGCCCCTGCGGTGGCAGACCCGGATTGAAGACTGTGATCCCGACATCGAGCACCTCCTCCATCGGGATTTCCTGTGCCGCCTGGATGGCGGGAGTGGACGATTGCCGGGTGGTGGACTGCGAGGCACAACCGACACCGACGATGAGCGGCATCAGCACCGTCGCCGCACACCATCTCCGCACGAAGCTGCCGCCGACCTGTATCATCTACCGTCCTTGCTCGAGTCGCCGAGGGATGCCTTGTAACGGCGGTACTCCTCCCACAACTTCTCTCTCAAATCGGGGTCTTCTTCGGCCATCGCCGCCTCTCGGAGCTGGCGGGCGACAATGTCGTCGTCCGATCCGTCGCCGATGTCGTCGGGTATCCGGCCCGACCCGGTCCCCCCCGGACCCGATCCACCGGCAGCGCCCGAGGAGTCGCCTCCATCTTCCGCGCTCCCGCCGTCGTCTGATGTCGACCCGCCGGCCGCACCGCCGCTCGAACCGGGTCCCGAGCCTGCACCGCCGCCGGTCGACTGCGAACTCTCCCGTTCGGCGTTCGCGGCTTCCTCGGCCAACCGCTGCATTTCCTCGCTCATCTGCCGGTCGAACTCATCGAGCGCACCATCGAGCTCGTGGTCGAGCGCCGCCGCCGCTTCGTCGCCGGTGACCGGCGACCCCGCGGGCGGTTGGCCTCCCGCCCCGCCGCCGCCCTCGGCGCCGGCCGATTCTCCGGTTGATGCCCCATCGTCGCCGGCCTCTTCACCCCGCTCTCCCTGACCCGCACCCGATTCCTCTCCGGAACCTTCCGCGCCGCCCGCCCCGCCTCCGCCGCCTTCTCCCTGAGCGCCCTGTTCTCCATCCGCGGCATCGGTCGCCGGGGGGCGTGCCTCGGGGGTTTCCGGCGGCGCCTGGGTGGTGCTCGGAGCGCTCGATGCGCACCCCAGCGCGAGGATCGCCAAAGCGGCGATCGAAAACCCAAGCAGATGTCGCCGAACGTGTCTCATGGCCTCGGAACTCTCAATCAGTTTCGACTCCCACATAGATGCAAACAAAAGACTGGTGGAGAGCCATTCCAAACTGTAGCACGCATGGCGTGCCGGCCTCGCGACGAAGGCTGGTGAGATATACATTTAATGGTTGTCTCCGCCCATGCCGCAACCCGCTCGATTCGGGCCCGCTCATCTCGATGCGTGCTACAATCCGCCGCTGGTTTTGGAGGTGGTTATGCGAGCTTTGTTGCGATGGACCTTGGTTGTGTTGGCAATCTCTTCCGCCGTGCCGGCACTGGCCGGAAAGATCGGCTTTCTGGATGCCGAACGTGCGGTCGCGTCGGTTGGCGAGGGCAAGCGGCAGCTCAAAGCCCTCGAGGAGTGGGCTCAACCGCGACGGGACCGGTTGCAGGAGATGCAGACCAACCTGGTCAATCTCAACAACCAACTGACGACGCAGAGAAGCGTTGCCACAGCCGAGGCTGTCAAACAGCTCGAGGAACAGGTGCTGCGCGCGAGGCGAGAGCTCGAGGACGCGGGCCGAGCGTTCAACCGAGACCTGGACGCCAAGCAGAACGAGTTTCTGGAGGACGTGGCGACCAAGATCGGCACGGTGGCCACCGATTACGGCCGGGCCAATGATTTCGATGCGATCTTCATGCTCCAGACTCAACCACTGGTGTACGTCCGTGATTCGGCAGACGTCACCGACACCGTGATCCGGCTCTACGACGAGCGCTTCCCGGTGAACTGACTGCTCCACTCGGGACACCGATGGGTTGGCGCTTCAATCCGCATGTCTCGCCGCTTTTCTGCCGAAGCTGCCAGACACGCCATTCCTTGTTCCCTTTCCTTATCCGTACCACGAACGCTCCGGGGCGTGGTACGTTCGACCCTGGGGAATGCATGACTGTCCCTGAGTGACAGGAGATGCGAGGATGATCAAACACACCTGTCAGCATTGTGCCCACTTTGTCGACGACCCTGCCTCTATCGAAGCTGAGTTTCCCTACATGACTGTCTTCGGTTCCGCCTACTCATCAGCGCGGGGCCATGCAGGGATCTGCTACGAACTCGACCGTTTCATGGACCCCGTGCTGGCCCAAGGCTGTCCGTCGTTCGTACCTCGTGGGCAAACGGATGGAGAGCAGATGACTCGTCGATTGTCAGAAGTGCTGTCACCTCGATGTCGATAACGAAGGCAAGGTTATGACAAGCGAAAAGAAGTACAGTCCTTTGTTAGTGGAGGAAGATTGGTGGACCGTCTGGTTCGGCTTGACCATTCTTCTGATCGCCACGGTGTTTGGCATTCTGACTCTGTCCGGCAGCATCACCGCCAAGAACGTTCCGAAAATGGGCAAGTGGGAATACAACCCGGCGGATGCCTTCTACCATGCGAAGACGACCTCAATCGGCCTCGACGAAGGCACAACGTTAGCGAAGCTGGCGGACAGGATCAACGCGGCGAATGCAGGCGCGATGGCTGAAATCGTGCCCGACGAAGGCGGAGTGCGGTTGCAGGTGGCCACATCCCGGACCGGAGTTGGGGAGACGATCACCCTGAAAACTCAGCTGGCTGGCGGAACGACAGAGCTGGAGTTCGCAATGGAGATGGCGGATTCCGCTGGTATGGGAGCGGAGGCCTACGTTTCGCAACTCCTCCCCTCCGCGAGCGTCGATATTGGGAAAGGGAAAGTGATAGTGACCGCAGAACGATCATCATCGATCGTTCTGCCGCTCCTGGTTACGGTGATCGGCCTCATGCTTCTGACCGCGATCGGGATCTGGAGCATGGGGCAGAATACGATCAAGTACGCTTTGGCGTTTCTCGCCATCTTCATCCTGAGCATCATCTCGTTTACCATTGCCAACCAGTACACCATCCATGCCTACGGTCTGAGCTATGCAGCTTGGGCACTGGTTTTCGGTCTCCTGATCTCCAATACGATCGGTACACCCAGATGGCTCAAGCCTGGAATACGAACCGAGATGTACATCAAGACAGGTCTGGTTTTGCTGGGGGCCGAGATTCTGTTTGGGAAAATCCTCAGCATCGGCGTTCCAGGCCTGATGGTGGCCTGGCTGGTAACGCCTACAGTGATCATTTTCATGTGGTTATTCGGTACCAGGGTCTTAAAGATTGCCAGCAAATCGCTGGTCATCATCATTGCGGCTGCAACATCGGTCTGCGGCGTTTCGGCGGCCATCGCGGTGGCTGCCGCCTCACGCGCAAAAAAGGAAGAACTGACTCTCGCAGTCGGGATGACGCTGATCTTCACGGTACTGATGATGATTTTCATGCCGATGTTCATCAGTGCCGTCGGCATGGGCCCGGTGTTGGGCGGGGCGTGGATGGGAGGCACGATAGATTCCACCGGCGCCGTCGTCGCCGCAGGTGCCTTCCTTGGGCCACGAGCCGAAGCCGTGGCCGCAGTGGTCAAGATGATCCAAAACGTCCTGATCGGCGTGGTTGGGTTCTGCGTGGCCCTGTTTTGGATCACATCTGTCGAGCGGGTTCCGGGCGCTCCGCGTCCCGGATTAATACAGATATGGGTCAGGTTTCCCAAGTTCATCGTCGGTTTC